>JAEZAL010000310.1 GCA_023427705.1 Bacillota bacterium
ATTTTTTAATACAGATGAAAATGCATTAGTCCAAACTTCATCTTTTTTCGTATTATTATTTTTCTCTGAAAAACTAGTTTTCATTTCTTTCATAGCTTTTCTTTCTTCTAATAAAGCTTCATCAGTTACAACCATACTGACATCATTAAAATCTGCTTTTAATATTTTTGATGCTTTATCAATAAAAGATTCTTGAGCTATTCTTCTTCCCATTTCAACTTCATTGATAAATTTTTCTGCAACTCCTAGCTTTTTAGCTAAAGCTTTTTGACTTAATCCACTTTGAATTCTAGCTTCCTTTATCTTTTCGCCAACTCTACTCAATTAAGCTCTTCCCTTCTGACTTCTTAAATACCATTCTCTTTCTTCAATTAAATGTTCAAGCAAGTAGCTAAATTTCCATTCAATCGAAGTAGGAGTAACTGCTGCAAATATTCCTTCTTTAAACCTTTTTCTAATATCTGTTATAGTTAATTTAATTTCTTCATCAGAAAAATCATTAAATAAAATAACAGCTTCCTTTGGTAAATCTGCATTTACAGTCTCAAATCTTAGCCCATTTAATATATCCAAGATGGTCATTTCAGTCATTTCATCTGATACTTCTATTATTTTAAAACCATCATCTTTTAACTCATTAATCTCATCTTCAGGTACATTATGAACTAATATGCATTTATTATTACTAAGCATATACCTCTCGCCCCCTTTTAAATTGTCTTACTTACCTACTTTTTCTGGCTCATCATAAGTTTCTCCAAATGTATCAACAGTCACTTTAACCATTTTTTGATCTTCAAGTGGCTTATCATTATAGTCTCTCTTAGCTTTTACTATATCATCAGCAACTTCCATTCCTTCTATAACTTTACCAAAAGCTGCATATTGATTATCTAAGTGTGGAGCATCTGCTACCATTATGAAAAATTGACTTCCTGCTGAATCATGTACCATAGTTCTAGCCATAGAAAGAACACCTCTTGAATGTTTTAAATCATTCTTAAATCCATTTCTGCTGAACTCACCTTTAATGCTATATCCTGGGCCACCCATTCCATTTCCATTTGGGCATCCTCCTTGTATCATAAAGCCTGGTATTACTCTGTGGAATATAACTCCATCATAAAATCCCTTATTTACTAAACTTATAAAATTTTTAACAGTATTTGGAGCTACTTCTGGATATAATTCAGCTTTAATAACTCCTCCATTTTCCATATTTATAGTTACTATTGGGTTTTTCATATAAAATCTCCTTTCAATGTAAATCCTTACTTATTATTAACAAATTTATTATTGTCAATTCTTCTAAAGGATAACCTTTAGGTAAGAAAATATATATTTATCTCTTATAGTAATTATATATTATTTATAACTAAAAACAACCTATAATTAAAGCTATAAACTAGAATTAACCATATACTTATATGTTAAAAATGCAAAAAGGAATTTAATTATAAAATTAAATTCCCTGTCTTATATTCTAATATTAATTACATTATTTAAAGGTAGTTCCTAATAAAACTCTTGAATAATCAGTATAGTTTCATAAATTTTTAACATCAATTTGTTTAAAAATAAAGTCTCTTCCGAAACTATTGATAAGATCATTAAATAACATATTTAAAAAAGTTGTTGGTATTCTTTTAAATCCTTCAAAATCTAAAAGTACTCCAATATTAAGACTATTTCTAATCATTTCTCTTAATAATATAGCATCTTCTATATTTATATCTTCACCTAATATTTCTCTAACCTTAATTTCCACAATAATCCCCCCAAAGAATTTATTTCGGCCTTTTTAATTTTCTGAATATTCTCTTTATTATAATATATCAACTCACCTCTATTTTGTCAACAATTTAACAATATATTTTTTAATTAATTTTTATTATATAAAATAACTATTAAAATTAAAGAAAAAAAAACTCCTTACGGAGTTTTCAGTTTGTTGAAAAACCCCCTGTTAAAAACAGAGGGTTTTTCTATTATTAATTGTGGATAAAATTTATATATAAAATATCATTAAAAATAATATGAATATAATTTGAAAATAGCAAAGATAGTCTTGTTGCTATCTTTTTCATATTCTGCACTGCTGCAGTTAGTAGACATTGCTCGGACACTTTTTCGCGTCCGCGGAAGCGAGCATAGCGAAGCCCATGCAGATTTTTTGAATCTGCGAAGCTTCGCTCAACTGTTTCTTTTCTTCTATCGTAAATTGCCTTTCCCTTCTCAGTTCTAAGAAAGTTCCTATTATCATCTTTATGATTTTCCCAAACATGTCGTCTAATTATTTTATATTTAGCTTTTTCTCCAAGACATTTATCTTTATGAGGACAACACATACAAATTTCTTCAAAACATCGATATTCTCTATAGCCTTCGCGAGTCGTAGTTTTATATATTAATGCAACATTATTAGGGCAAATATAAATATCTTTATCATAGTCATAAATATATTTATTCTTAGTGTACATTCCTTTTTTATGAGGAGAACGCCTATATGCAACTACTGGTATTATCTCTCTATCTACAATTCCCTTGAAAATAGGATTAGTTGAATATCCTGCATCTAAGCCAAGATATTTCGGTTTTATACTAAATGTTTCTTCAATTCTATCTATTCTATCTAATATTGGCTCGCTATCGCTGACGTTACCAGGGGTAACATGTACATCCATAATAATATTATTTTTACTATCCACAGTCCTATGATCTAAATAAAAGAATCCTTCTGGTTTATTATCTCGCATCATATATCCACTGTCAGGATCTGTGGTACTTTTCTTAATTTGCTTTGTTTCTTCTTTTTCTTTTCTTGGTTTTAACGGTTTTTTGTTATGATTTTCCCTATCTAAATTTACATCAATATCTAATTGTTCTATGTATTCTTTAGGTGTTACTTGCACTTCAACTTTTTCAAACTTACGCTTATTGGCATTAGCTTTTATATGCGTTGAATCAGAGTAAAGAATCTTACCACCAACTAATCCTTTCTCCATAGCTTGTAAAACTATATTATCAAATATTTTTTGTGGGATATCAGTACCTTTAAACCTTCTAATTCTATTTTGGCTTATTGTAGATGAATCTGGAATTTTTTCGGTAATCGAATATCCTAAAAACCATCTATAAGCTAAATTTACTTCTATGTCTTTAACTAGTTGCCTTTCGGAGCGTATGCCGTAAAGATATCCTATAAATAACATTTTAAATAATACTACCGGATCAACCGCTGGACGACCATTTGTATGGCAATACAAATCATTAGTTAACTCTCTAATGAATGAAAAATCTATATATTTGTCTATTTTTCTTAATAAATGGTCCTTCGGAACCAATTGATCTAACATAACTACTTCCATTTGATATTGTGATTCTTTTCTTTCGTTTATCATAACTAAAACCTCTATGTAATAAATTTATACATTTTAAATTATATTTTATTTTTATATAAAATTAAAGACTGCTGACACTTTGTCAGCAGTCTGGGAAAAGGCACTATATAGTGCCTTTTTTCTATAGATGTTTAATTTTTTTATATAATGAACTACCAAATGCAAAAACTATTCCAATAACGGTGCATGCAGAAAATAATAATATTATATTACCTACAAAAC
>JAEZAL010000193.1 GCA_023427705.1 Bacillota bacterium
ATATTGTGCTGCAAATCACTTTGCAGTTTTGTTAGCCGTTAACGGTAGTGTGTGATACCGTGGGGCACCCGCCGAAGTTTCGATACTCCCCAACCTCGTCTACTTAAGTGAGTCTCTAAATCTATGATTTAGCAAGACGAACTTACTCAGCTTTGCTGAGTTACCTATAACACACCAAATCTCCGATTTGGTTAGTGGAACTTACTCAGCGAGCGAATGCGAGTCGAGTTTCCTTTTGTTTTTATCTTTGTATAATGAAAAATTTATATTACTTTACTCAAGTTAATAACATATTCAACTAATATAAAGTTTATCACTTATAGGAAACTCCTTCTCATATTCATTCGAATGAGTAAGTTCGCCTATCCAAATGTAAAATTTGGAGGCTCACTTAAGTTCTGGCGCTTTTTTTTCTTTTTTATGCTCCTTTGCCTTAATGTTTTATGTTTCAATTTTTATAGTACATATTATGCACTTAGGCTTAATACATATACTAATTTTAGCACACTTTTTTCCAAAATCAATTGTTTTATTCTATATTTGATTGTTTTAAGCTATATTTTAATATTATTTTAATATTTCTCTATTTTTCTATTGTTTACTCCTGTTAATAACTATACATGTAGATGTCTAGACATATAATCAATGGCTAATTCGTAATGCATAATGAATAATTTATAAAAAAACTCAGCCTAAGCTGAGTTTTCATTATTAGTTTTGCTATCTATTAATTTTAATTTTTCTTGTCTTGATAATTGTTTTATTGCATATTCCCTTTTCATTGCTTCTTTTTTATCTTGGAATTCCTCAAAATATACTATTTCTACTGGTAATCTAACTCTTGTATATTTAGCTCCTTTTCCACTATTATGTGCTTTAATTCTTTTTTCTAAGGAAGTTGTCCACCCTGTATATAAGGTATTGTCACTACACTTTAATATATAAACGTAATTCATTTTATCACCTAGTCTAATCTCAATTTATTATCAATAAGTAAATTATACCTTAATAAGGAACTGAATTAACAGTTCCTTATTAAATTTCATTATTAATTTTAAATTGTAGCATAGCAACTTTTAACTATTTAAGTGACTTTCTATTTTATTTTCCAATTCTTGCACTTTATCTTTTGCTACATCTGTTTTATCTCTAATGGCTGTATCATATTGATTAAATAAATTTTCCATATCATCTATTGTATCTTTCATAGATGTATCTTGAGTTGTATTCCTTAAGTTTGCTATTTTACCTCTAAATTCTGTACTATACTTATCCCAATCTTCAGTATTTATATTTTGTACTCCACCTTGTACTTTTTGTTTAAGCTCTGTGTACAAATTATTTAAAGAGGTTTTATTTTCACTTAATGATGATCCTTGGTTATTAGTACCATTGGTATTAGAGTTTGTGCCATCTGTTACTCCATTACCATTATTCATACTATTACTTCCACCTGTTCCATCTGTTACTCCTGTACCATTACTATTTGTACCATCTGTTACTCCTGTACCTGTTCCATTATTTGATGTTGAGTTTTCTGTATTATTTCTTCCACAGCCTGCTAGTCCTAAACTACAAGTTATCAACATACCTATTAATAATTTTTTCATCTTAATTCCTCCTTTTATTTAGTCTCATGTTTATTTTCTCTCTTAATTAATCAAATATACTATTAGTAAAATACCATATTGATTTTTATCTTCCAGTATATAAGCTGATAAAAGTTTTAATTAAGACTATTATTATAAAAGCTTAAATTTAAGTGATGAAATTTATATTAAGTTAATAAAAAAAATAATTTCCAAAAATCTAATGAAATTTTGAAAATTATTTAACTCTATGTATTAATTTTTACTTCCTAAATATTATCTACTTCCTATTAACTGTAATATTGTCCCACATAATATAGTTAAAGCATAAACTAAATTTGTAAAAACGAAATTTTTTACTGCTAAAATAAAAGTATCTTTTTTAGTTTGAAGTTTATAAAATTTATTAATATTTTCTTCAACTATTTTTAAAACTAACAAAGTTACTATTGAAATTGCTGGTATTGCTTTAATTACTACACCAATAACTATAGAAATAAATCCAATATAATATAACCACTTAAATAATTTTAAAGCATTTTCTTTACCTATAAATATTGGTAAAGTATATCTTTTATTTTCTATATCCTCTTCTATATCACAAATATTATTGGCAAGCATTATATTTGCAATTCCCATAATTGGTGACAAGCATACTATAAATATATTAATTAATTCTATTAAATTTAGCTTAATATTTATATTACTCAATTCATTAAGATTAATAGATAATATTCCAGCATCAAATATATGAATATATACAGATAAAAATGTTATTATAAAGCCCATAGCTAATCCTGAAAAAATTTCACCAAAGGGAGTTCTTGATATTGGAATAGGACCAAAAGAATATATAATTCCTATTACAAAGGATATTGCTCCAATTAATAGTACTATTATATTCGTATTTTTAACTAATAATAATCCTAAA
>JAEZAL010000285.1 GCA_023427705.1 Bacillota bacterium
GAATGGCTCACTATGACTACTGGGGCAATAACGTAAGAAATTCAATACTTATAGATAGTGGGGCTGATCTTTTAATTTATGGAATGAGTGAAAAGCAAATTGTAGAAGTAGCAAATGCATTAAATGATGGATTTGAAGCTAAATATATAAGACACGTTAATGGTACAACTTACACTATAGATTCATTAGATGAAATTTATGGCGATTATAAATTATTACCTTCTAAAGAAGAAGTTACACAGGATAAAATGAAATATGCTGAAGCATTTAAAATACAATATGAAGAGCAAGATCCTGTAAGAGGAAAGGTGTTAGTTCAAAAGCATGGCAATAAATATGTAGTTTGTAATACACCAGAAATGCCATTAACAAGAGAAGAATTAGATAAAGTTTATGCTCTTCCATACACAAAAGAATCTCATCCTATATATGATGAATTTGGTGGAATTGCAGCTTTAGAAGAAGTTAAGTTTAGTATAGTAAGCTCAAGAGGATGTTTTGGAAATTGTTCATTCTGTGCTATTACCTTCCATCAAGGAAGAGCAGTTCAAAGTAGAAGTGAAGCATCTATATTAGAAGAAGCTGTTGAAATTACTAATCTTAAAGATTTTAAGGGATATATACATGACGTTGGAGGTCCAACTGCAAACTTTAGAAAGCCAGCTTGTAAGACACAGCTTACTATAGGAGCATGTAAGAGTAAGCAATGTTTAACTCCAAAACCATGTAAAAACTTAATAGTTGACCATAGTGAATTCTTAGGAATCTTAAGAAAGATAAGAAAGCTTCCAAAAGTAAAGAAGGCTTTTGTTCGTTCAGGTTTAAGATATGATTATATAATGGCAGATAAAAATGATACATTCTTTAGAGAACTTGTTGAGCACCATGTAAGCGGACAATTAAAGGTTGCACCAGAACACGTAGCTGCTAATACACTAAAATATATGGGTAAGCCTTCAGGTGATACTTATGATAGATTTAGAGAAAAATTCTTTAAGATAAATAAACAATTAGGTAAGGAACAATATTTAATTCCATACTTAATGTCAAGCCATCCAGGAAGTGGATTAAATGAAGCAATAGAATTAGCTGAATATTTAAGAGATACAAAATATCAACCAGAGCAAGTTCAAGACTTTTATCCAACACCAGGAACTTTATCAACAGCTATGTTCTATACAGGAGTAGATCCTATAACTGGTAAGGAAGTTTATATTCCAAAGACTAGAGAAGAAAAGGCTATGCAATGAGCACTTCTTCAATTTAAGAATCCTAAGAATTATAACTTAGTACATGATGCTTTAGTAAAGGCTGGCAGAGAAGATTTAATAGGTAATGGACCTAAATGCTTAATTAAATCTAAGGCTGATAGATATATGGCTAAGGTAAAGAAAGAAGAGGCTATAGCTAGGGGAAATTCTAAATCAAGAAAATCAAACTCAAAGCAAGGCTCTAAATCAAATTCAAAATCTACAAATAGTAAAAGCTCATCAAAAGGAAAATTTGGAGAAGTTAAAGGAAAAAACTCAAGAGCAAAGAATAGTAAAAGTAATAGTAGAAACAGTAGTAAAAGACAAGGAAGATAAGAAACTATTATTAATTTAATTCTGTGTCTAAAGGGGAAGAGTAAGTGAAGAAGAATTTTAATATTGATGAATTTTTATTGAAATATCCACATGTAGAGAAAATTATTGAAGAAAATAATATAGATACTGAAGTTTTAAAGGATATATATAATGACTTTGTAGACTATAAAATATCTTATGAAAATCAAGCTGGATTTATAGCTAATATTTTACGTTCTCAATCAATGGTTCATACAGTTAAATCTAGAATTAAGGATCCAGATAGATTAATTGAAAAAATCATAAGAAAAACTAGAGATAGAAAATTAAAATATGGCAAAGATTTTCAGTTTACTTTAGAAAATTATAAAAATGAAATAAATGATTTAATTGGGATTAGAGTTATTCATATATTTAAAGATCAGTGGAAGGATATTCATGAGTTTATTACAAAGACTTGGAATGTTATTGAAGTTACTGCAAATGTCAGAGAAGGAGATAACACTAGAAAGTTTGAAGAACTTGGGATAGAAGTTAGATCAAGAATATCAGGATATAGATCAGTTCATTACTTAGTAGAATTTTATCCAACTAACGAAAGAGTTATAGCAGAAATTCAAGTAAGAACTATATTTGAAGAAGGCTACGGGGAAATAGACCATAGACTTAGATATTCCCATGTAGAAATCCCAGAAATATTAAAATCAAATCTTCTTTTATTTAATAGAATAGCAGGAAGTGCTGATGAAATGGCTTCTTTAATTAATGACCTTAGCAAAGAATGGTCTAGTAAAGAAAAGGAACTTTTAAAAGTAATTGAAGAGCAAAAAGAAGAAATTGAGAGATTAAAAAATTTAAATAAGTAATGATTAAGGAGTTACATACTAATTTTGTGTGTAACTCCTTATTGTTTTAAGATAATTACTGTAATTTTCAAATAACACTTTTAAATTTTATTAACCTTAAAATAAAGAGGTATAGGGGTATCTTTTTTCTATAATCTTGGATAATCAAGAGTATAAAGAATATTTTACTGTTAAAGGGAAAAGATAGAATATATGAGATTTATAATTGGAAAGAACGAGTGATAACCATGTCCTTAGAAAGTATGATTATTAAAAAATATTTTAAGCAAAAGAATCAGACGCCTTTTAAGGTTATATTTAAGGATAGTAAAGAAGTAAATATAGGTGAGGGAAATCCTAAATTTGTTATTAAAGTAAATGGAAATATAGATAAAAGATTATTACTTACTAGTACATCTTTAGCTTTAGGCGAAGCTTATATGGATAAGGTATTAGATATGGAAGCAGGAAACTTATATGATGCTTTAGATATTGTAATGGGAAAGTTAGAGGATTTTGATGTTAATGAGAATGCATTAAGTAAATTAATATTTTCATCAACTTCTAAAAAGAATCAAAAGAAAGAAGTAACATCACATTATGATATAGGAAATGATTTTTATGAGCTTTGGTTAGATGAAACAATGAGTTATTCTTGTGCATATTTTAAAAATGAAGATGATACATTATATGAAGCACAAAAAAATAAAGTTGATTATATATTAAAGAAATTACAACTAAAAGAAGGTATGAGTTTACTGGATATAGGTTGTGGTTGGGGATATTTATTAATTCAAGCAGCTAAAAAATATAAGATACATGGAGTCGGAATAACTTTAAGTGAACAACAATATCTAAAGTTTAAGGAAAGAATTAAGGAAGAA
>JAEZAL010000293.1 GCA_023427705.1 Bacillota bacterium
TCTTGAAAGTGTTTTTAAAAGTCATGGTAAAGTAATATACAATTATGCAAATGGAATAGATGAATCTTCTGTTAGAATATACAATTATATAGATGTTAAAGGAATTGGAAATTCAACTACTATTGCTTGGGATGTTACCAGTAAAGATGAAGCATTAAAGGTAATATTATCTCTTACTGAATCTGTTGCCAGTAGATTAAGAAATAATGAAAGCTTATGCAAAGTAGTTTCAATATCTATAAAAGGATTTAATTTTGAAAAGTATATTCATCAAAGAACTTTAGAAAACTATACAGATTCAACTGAAGAAATTTTTAATGAATTATCTAAAGCCTTTGATGAGTCTTGGAGGGGAGAAGCCATAAGGCAAATTGGAGTTAGAGTAACAAATCTATGCAGTAATGAATTTTTTCAAAGCTCCTTATTTGATAATAAAACTATAGAAAAGCAGCGTGCATTAGATAAGGCTATAGATTCAATAAGAAATAGATATGGAAATAATTCAGTAATAAGATCAACCTTTCTTCATTCTGGAATAAAGGCTATAAATGGAGGCAATGGTGAAGAAGACTATCCAATGATGGGAAGCATACTTTAATAAATCATAATTGAAAATGCATAATTTATAGTGATTAATCTTAACAATCTTTAGAATTGTTAAGATTTTTTTATTTTATAAGGCAACAAAGTAAAAAACTCATCATATCATATAGATATATATCTATTTAGTAAACTATGAATTCAATATTAGAGTAGTTTAGATAAATAATAGATAGATACTGTTCTATTTATATAGATAAGGTGGGGGTAATATGAATAATGATTATGAAGGAAATGCTAAAATATTTAAGGCTTTAGGAGATCCTAATAGACTAAAAATATTAGATATTTTATCTTGTGGTGAAAAGTGTGCTTGTGATTTATTAGAGAATTTTCAGTTTACTCAGCCAACATTGTCACACCATATAAAAGTATTAACTGAGTGTGGGTTAGTTTTATCTAGAAAGGAAGGAATATGGAATTATTATAAATTACATATAACCAATGCTAACAGATTAATTTTAAATCTAATGAATATCATAACTGATACTGAAGAATGTATTTGTAAGCAAAAGGAATGTATATGTAAAAGAAATTAAGGAGTGTATGAAGTATGAGAAAGATGATTATTTTTGATCCTGCAATGTGTTGTTCTACAGGTGTTTGTGGTCCATCTGTTAATCCAGAGCTTTTAAGAGTGGCAACAGTAATAAATAATTTAAAATCTAAGGGAATATTAATTGAAAGATATAATTTAACAAATAATCCTCAAATATTCGTTGACAATAAAGTAATAAATGAATTATTGATGAAGCAAGGTGTTAAGGTTCTTCCAGTAACTATGGTTGATGGTAAAATAGTAAAAATGGGTAGTTATCCTACTAACGATGAATTTTGTTATTTATTAGAAATATCTCCTAATTTATTAAAAGCAGAAGTAAGAAAATCTGGTGGTTGTACTTGTAATGGGGGAACCTGTTAATTAATAAGGAGAGATATAGATGTATAAAAACTTTGATATAAAAGATATAAATCTAACTAAATATTTATTTTTCACTGGAAAAGGTGGAGTTGGTAAGACTTCAGTAGCTTGTGCAACAGCAGTATCTTTAGCTGATGAAGGAAAGAAGATAATGCTTATTAGTACCGATCCAGCCTCTAATCTTCAAGATGTTTTTAATACAGAATTAAATAATAAAGGTATTCAAATAAAAGATGTTCCTAATTTAGTTGTAGCAAATTTTGATCCTGAAAAAGCAGCAGAAGAATATAAAGAAAGTGTAATATCACCATATAGGGGTAAACTGCCAGAAGCTGTATTAAATAATATGGAAGAGCAGCTTTCAGGGGCATGTACTGTTGAAGTTGCAGCTTTTAATGAATTTTCTTCATTTATTACTGATAAAAAAGCAGAAAATGAATTTGATTATATAATTTTTGATACTGCGCCAACTGGCCATACATTAAGAATGCTTCAGTTACCATCTGCATGGAGTAATTTTATAAGTGAAAGTACCCATGGGGTATCATGTCTAGGGCAATTAGCAGGACTTGAAAGTAAGAAAGAATTATATAAAAGTGCAGTTTCAAATTTAGCAGACGCTAGAAAGACAACGCTTATTCTTGTATCAAGAGCAGAAGAATCTCCATTAAAAGAAGCAGAAAGAGCATCTAATGAGCTCAGGGAAATCGGAATAGAAAATCAGATTTTAATTATAAATGGTGTATTAGAAAATTATGATGATAAATTATCAACTTCATTATATAATAAGCAACAAAATGCACTGAATGTAATGCCAAGAGGTTTAAAAAATATTAAGACTTATAAAATCCCCTTAAGACATTATAATATTACTGGAGTTGAAAATGTAAGAGCATTATTAAAAGAGGTTAATATAAAAGTAAGTACAGATATAATAACTGCAGCTACTATTCCAAATATAAATAATGTTATATATGATTTATTTAATACTAATAAGAAAGTTATTTTTACAATGGGAAAAGGTGGAGTAGGAAAAACAAGTATTGCAGCTGCAATTGCAATAGGACTTTCAAAAATGGGA
>JAEZAL010000302.1 GCA_023427705.1 Bacillota bacterium
AAGAGCTAGGAATAAGGACAGCTGCTTTTGTTAATTCTCAATCTGCAAGTTTTGGACCTTGGCCAGTATCAGAAGGATTGTGTACATTAGAGATGCACAGGGATTTACCTATAGATGTACAAGCAAAACATTTATTTGCAACAGGGCTAATAGATGATGTAATTATTGCAAATGCCTTTGCATCAGAAAAAGAGCTTCAATTACTAAGTAATTTAAATAAGGAAATGCTAGAATTTAAAGTTGAATTAATTGACGATATAAGAGATTTAGACAAAAAAATAGTTTTAGAAGAATTCCATTTTAATAGAGGGGATGCTTCAGAATATATGGCTAGAAGCACTCAAAGTAGAGTGAAATATAAAGGGAAAAGTTTCCCACCATATAATGTAGTAGATATAAAAAGAGGGGATATATTAATTGATACAGATTTATATACTAGATATGCAGGTGAGTTACAGCTTGCTTTAAAGGATATGAAGAATACTGGTAAAACAAATGTAGTTGGTAAGGTTGTTAATGAAGAAATATTCTTATTAGACTATATTAAGCCGTGGAGTAAATTTTCATTTAAACTTAAAAAATAAAAAAATAAATCCATAGTAAAGGTTCTTGAATTATAAATTTACTATTACTTTATCTATTTAAAGGTATTAAGCAAAAGTATAAATATTTTATATAAATATGGGAAAATTATTAATGATTAAAATTTAGGAGGAGTTTGATATGAAATTTAAATCATTAATAATAGCTTTATCTATGGTAACTTTATTATTTGTGGGTTGTAGTAGAAATAATATGGAAGATACTGCACCAAATGCTACAGAGGATGATAAATATGGAACTGATAGTAATGGCGGAACTGTTGATACTGTAACATCTCCATCTAGAGCAACAGATGAGGCAAATTTAATAAAAGCTGTTAACGAAAGTTGGATAGTAATATTAGAAAATGATATAACAACTTCTAGAGAAATAGTTTTAGAATCAGGGTTTCAAAAACCTGATTATGATAATCCAAATAAAATGGTTGATACTCCAAGAGTACTTGCTTTATATATGACAAATGAAGATAAGCAAAAAGTTGCGGATTATACTTTAACAGTACCTAAATTAATTATTAAAGATGAAAATACTAAAATTGAAGGTGGTACTATAAAAGGAGATGTCTATATAGAAGCAAAGGAAGTAAAAGTAGAAGGAACAACAATTGATGGAAATGTATATTTTAATAATGAAGAAGAAAAAAATACATTCCATATAGATGAGTCTTCAAAGATTACAGGAACTATGGAAGTTAAATAAAGTAATTAGGAGCTTTTAAGCTCCTTTTTAGTTTATGTAAAAGATTATAGGACTGAAATGATAAATAACAGTCCTACTAAATTTTCCAATGCTCTTTAAATTTTAAGACTTCTTTTAAACTTTTAGCTGCCATTTGCTGAGTTAAAATTATTTCATCTTCTATATCAGTAAGCCTTTTTCCTAAAACTTGATCTAAAATATTTAAGTCTTCTTCTATTTTATCTATATTAGAAAATTTATTGGAAACAATATTTAAAGCACGGGTCACATCTCTCTTAAATTTTTCTTGATCAGATTTCATTATATTAACTTCAGCTTGTAATAATGTTAAGTTTTTGTTAGTACTTAAAATTATATTTTTCATTTGATTAAGAATTTTAGGCAGTTGTTTCAACACTTCATTTGTTTCATATAGTGTAAGATAAGTATTATCATTAGGTTGAACTTTTTCATTATTTTCATTTATATTTTGCTCTTCCATGACTTATCACCTCAATATAGTATATGTTTTTAAATTTATTAGTTACATAAAAATATAATAATAGAATAATACTAATAGTATTTTGCAACTAGATTAAATATAATATATAATGAATATCAAATAAGAATATTTTTCTTCATTATATAATCAAAAGGAAAAATGGAGGAGTTATTTTGGAAACTAGTTCAAAAGTAATAGAAAAAGCTCATATTAAAGCTAAAGAGCCAAAAAAATATAAGGTTATTATGTATAACGATGATTTTACAACTATGGAATTTGTAGTTGCTATTTTAAATATTATTTTTAATAAAAGTTTTGAGGAAGCTAATAAAATTATGATGGAAGTTCACAAAGCTGGAAAGGGTATAGCAGGGGTATATACTTACGATATAGCTGTTACAAAGAGAAATAAAGCTATTTCTATGGCAAGAGAAGAGGGATTTCCATTTAAACTTACAGTAGAGGAGGATTAAAATGGATATAAGTAAAGTAGTAAGAGATATTTTGTTAAGAGCTTATACTACAGCAAAAAATAATAAAAATGAATATGTTACACCTGAACATTTATTATTAAGTGCTTTAGAAGAGGATGCATTTAATAATATAATAATTAAATTAAACGGTAATGTTGATGAATTAAAAGAAGATTTAATTGATTATATTAATGAAAATTTAGATAAGTTAGAAGAAGATGGGGAGCCAGAAGAAAGTTTTGGAATTAAAAATGTATTGATTGTTGCTACTCAACAAGCTGCTTTTAGCGAGAGAAACTATGTAGCTTTAGAACATGTTATTTCAGCAATTTATGCATTAAAGGATAGTTATGCTGTTTATTATTTAGAAAAACAGGGAATAAGAAAAGAAGATTTATTATTTGAACTTTCTCATAATAAATCAGAAGAAGATGATTTAGCTAAAGATGCAATAAAAATAATTAGAGTTAATAAAGCAGAGGAAAATAAAGAAACTAAAAATAAGAGTATAGTAAATAGTTTTTGCACTAATTTAACTGAATTAGTTCAAGAAGAGGATAATTATCCTTTAGTGGGAAGAGAAGATATAATTAATAGAACAGTACAAATACTATGCAGAAGAACTAAAAATAATCCAGTTCATAT
The DNA here is from genome assembly GCA_023427705.1 of Bacillota bacterium. Taxonomy (GTDB): domain Bacteria; phylum Bacillota; class Clostridia; order Clostridiales; family Clostridiaceae; genus Clostridium. The sequence continues at coordinate 2,902 of JAEZAL010000302.1, forward strand.
AGGTGAACCGGGAGTGGGGAAAACTGCAATTACGATGGGACTAGCTAGATTAATAAAAGAAGGTAAAGTGCCAGAAAAATTAAAAAATGCTGAAATATTTTCATTAGATATAGGAGCTATACTTGCTGGTACAAAGTATAGGGGAGATTTTGAAGAAAGAATAAAACAGATATTAGATGAAATAAAGGGTTATGAGAATCCTATAGTTTATATTGATGAAATTCATAATATAGTTGGTGCTGGGGCTTTAAATGGAAGTTCCTTAGATGGTGGAAGTTTAATAAAAGGATATTTACTAGAAGGCAAGATTAGATTTATAGGGGCAACTACCTATGATGATTATAAAAAATACTTTGAAAAAGATAAAGCACTAGTAAGAAGGTTTCAAGTTGTAGAAGTTAAAGAAACATCTATAGAAGAAACTATTGATATTTTACAAGGAATTAAGGATGCTTTTGAAGATTATCATAAAGTAACTTATACTAGTGAAGCTTTAATATCTGCTGTTAACTTAAGCTCAAAATATATTAATGATAGATTTTTACCTGATAAGGCTATTGATATTATTGATGAAGCTGGTGCTTTTGTAGATATAAATAGAGAAAAATATTCTAATGGTGTAGTTGATGAACTAGTGATTGAAGAAATTATTTCTAAAATATGTCATATACCAAAGCAAACAATTGAAAATACTGAAATAAATTCATTAAAGATATTAGAACATGAACTTAAAACTAAAATATTTGGTCAAAATAAAGCTATAGAAGAGGTAACAAGATGTATTAAGATGTCAAGAGCTGGATTAAATGACGAAAATAAACCAGTTGCATCAATGTTATTTGTAGGACCAACTGGTGTTGGTAAAACTGAAATAGCTAAAGTTTTAGCAAAGACCTTAGGAATTGAATTAGTTAGATTTGATATGAGTGAATATGGAGAAAGACATGCGGCTTCTAAACTTATTGGATCTCCACCAGGGTATGTAGGCTATGACGAAGGTGGCCTTTTAACAGATACAATTAGAAAGAAACCAAATTGCGTTTTATTATTAGATGAAATAGAAAAAGCTCATCCGGATATATTAAGTGTTTTATTACAAGTTATGGATTATGCTACATTAACTGATAATAAAGGAAGAAAAGCTGACTTTAGAAATGCTATATTAATTATGACATCAAATGCTGGCGCTAGAGATATTGGTAAGAACTTAGTTGGATTTGCAAGGGGAACAATTAATAATGAAGCTATAAGTGATGAAGTTAAAAGAGCATTTACACCTGAGTTTAGAAATAGATTAGATAAGGTAGTTGTATTTAATCAAGTAACTAAAGATATGGCAATAGATATAACTAATAAAGAATTAAATATGTTTAAAAATAAATTAAAAGAAAAGAATATAGATGTAAGTTTTACTGATAAAGTAATTAGTTTTATAAGTGAAAAAGGTTTATCAAGAGAATTTGGAGCAAGAGAAATAATTAGAGTTATAAATTCTGAAATAAAACCTCTATTAGTAGATGAATTACTATTTGGCGATTTATCTAATGGTGGAAATTGTAAGGTAGATATAGAAGATAATAAGTTTAAACTTATTAAGTAAAAGATTAAGGAGTTGCCAAAGCAGCTCCTTAATTAAGAGTGTAGAATATACTTTTAAATATAATATAGGGTTAATATTATAAATGGAGGGGTTTAATTTGTTATTTAATATATTATTACTATTATGGGGAGTAACAGAACTTATAATAGGTGGTGTTGTAGCTGTAAAAAAAGACTTATTAATATTAAAATCAATTATAAAAAGTTTTTCTTTTATAATTAGAGAATTTGATATTGAAGAATTACAAGATATAAAAATTTTTTCAAGATTAATTGGAGAAATTATTCTTGTTGAAGGTGCCGTATATATATTCCTATCTTCTGCAGCTATATACTTTAATATGAATATTATTATAGTAATTATTTTTATTTGTATTATTGAAGTATTATTTTTTAATATAATTATGAGAGCAATACAAACTACAATAAAGAAATAATGAGGTTAAAATGTCAGATAAAAGATATATATTTGAAAATTATTTAAATATAGCAAGAAACTTTGTTAGTGAAAAGGAATATTCTAAAGCTCTAAAGTTTTATAATAAAGCATATAGATTTGAACAAGGAAAAAAAGATATAGAGCTTATTCTTGATATAGCATTACTTTATGATAAACTTGGGTATAAAGCTGAAGCAGAAGAAAAGTATAGATCAGCTATTAATATAGATAAATCTGATGCTAGAGCATACTATGGATTAGGAGTTTTATATGATGAAGATGGATTTTTAGAAGAAGCTATAGAATATTACAAATTAGCCATAGAATTAGATGATAAATATGATAGGGCTTATTTCTTTTTAGCTAATGCATATGATGAGTTAAAGGATGTAAATAATGCTATTAAATATTATAATGAAGTTCTTAGTTTAGTACCTAATGATTTATGGGCTAATGCTAATTTAGGCTGTATTTATGAAGAGTTAGGTAATTATGAAAAAGCTTTAGTATATATGAAGAAAGCCTTAGAAATAGAGCCAACTAATTTTAGAATTTTATTTAATATGGGAGTATTACTTAAGAATTTAAACAGAGAAGATGAGGCAAAAGAGTTTTATTTTAAATCCATAAATGAAAACCCAGAGTATCCGTATAGTTATTTAAATTTAGCGGTTATATATAGAGAAAATAAAGACTTTAAGACTGCTATTGAAATTATAAGCAAAGGAATAGAGAATAACCCTAATACTAGTTTTTTATATTATAATAGATGTTGTTTTTATACAAGTATAAACGAACTTCAACTTGCTTTTAAAGATTTAATGAAGAGTATTGCTATAAATAATGACTTTTTAGAATATATGAAGAAAGATGAAGAATTACAAAAACTAAGAGAATTACAAGAATATAAAGATTATATTAATAGTAAGCTATGCTAATTTACATAGCTTACTATTTTTTTCTTAATGTTAAAAATATAACATTTTTAGATATTAAAATTAATTTTTTTTATCTATAATAAATATTTATAGGGAATTTTTAAAATAAATTTAAATTATTTCATAAAAATATCGTTAAAAATAGCACAAAAGTTGTGGTAACGCATTATTTGTGGTAATATGGTTGTGTTCGTCAATTTATACATGAAAATAATAAGTTTATGTTAAAGCTAATAGAGGAGGTTTTATAGTGTTAAGTAATCTTTTTAACAATGTAAATGTTTCAAGTAAATTATTTACATTAAAGCAATCTAAATTATCACAAACTTTAGTAGAGAAAATTAACTTAGATGAATTAACTGCTAAAGAAATTGATGAAAGTTTAAGCTTATATTACGAAAAAAATAGAGATAAAAAAGTAATAGTTAAAGCATTTAGCTTTCAACCCAATTTAAATGGATATGGAATTATAGTAAATGAAAAAAAAGAAGAATTAAAGAAAGGTTTAGAAAAAATAAGTTCTTTAAATGAAGTTAAATTTGTAGTTGATAAAAAAGACAAAGTATTATTTGAAGAATTAAAATTATTTGGTGAAGTTATTAAAGTTCCAGTTATAACAGATTTGTATGATAACAAATTAATTAGCAAAGTTTATGGTGATAATAACAATGTTATCATATATGACATTGTAGATGTGATAAACCTTGGACAGGCTTTATTAGGAAAAGAAATAGAAAATTATATTACTGTTTATGGAAGTGCAGTTGAAGGAAATACGGTAATAACTATCAATGAAACTACAACATATAATGATGTTTTCCAAGCGTTAAATGGAAAAGAAGATAGTCTTATAAAAGTTGTAGACGGAGGAAGTTTAAATGGTACTCCAGTATATGATATGAATGCTAAAATAAATAAGGGTTCAAAGGGGTTATTATTTTTAACTGAAACAGATTTACCATCAAATGAAAAGTATAGCTGTATTAATTGCAGTAAATGCTTAAGAGTATGTCCAGAAGGTTTAAGTCCTGTAAAGCTTATGGAATTATCAATAAGAAATGAAAAAGAAGAGTTTATTAAATTTGGAGGAAACAAATGTATAGATTGTGGATTATGCAGCTTCGTTTGTCCTTCAAACATAGAAGTAGCACAAATAATAAAAACTTCAAAAGTATTTAACTAAAAAAACTGAATAGGAGTGAAAAGTGTGGAAAATAGAAATCTTAAAGTATCACCAGCACCTTATATAAAAAAAGGGCTTGAGATTAATAAGATAATGATTGACTTTATTATAGCATTACTACCAGCTATATTTGCAGGTATTTATTTTTATAAGGTAGATGCAGCTATAATGTTAGTTACTACAGTATTAACTAGTATTATTGCAGAAGGACTTTGGAACAAATATGTTAAGAAAACTACATTTTTAACTGATTTAAGCCCGATAGTTTCAGGTATAATCTTAGGATTAATAATGCCAACATATGTTCCATTATGGATACCAATTATAGGTTCAATTTTTGCAATAATTGTTGTAAAACAATTTTTTGGTGGATATGGACAAAACTTTATGAATCCAGCAGCAGCTACTAAGGCTTTTTTAATAACTTCATGGGCAGGAGTTATGGCAAAACCTGTAACAGATGCAACTTCTGCAGCATCAGGGGCAACAGAAGTAACGGTATCATTAGTAGATAAAATTATAGGACAAGCTTCAGGAAGTATAGGGGAAGTATCTATTTTAGCTTTATGCTTAGGAGGACTTTACTTAGTACTTAGAGGAAGAATTAGTTTAAGAGGTCCAATTGCATTTATTTTATCAGCAATGATCATGTACAATATTTTTGGTAAAGATTTATTATTACCAGGTACATTCTTTATGGCAGCAATTTTTATGACTACTGATTATGGAACAACTCCAATGACAAGAGTAGGACAATACATATTTGGAATAATTGCAGGTATCTGTGCCGCATTTATTGCAGTAAAAGGATTTAATCCTGAAGGCCCATATTATGCTATCATAATTATGAATTTATGTACTCCTCTAATAGAATATTTAACTACTAAAAAAATTAAGGTGAAGAAGGAGGCTTAATAATATGAAAAGAAATTTTAAGCTAGGAGGAATCCTTCTAATAATAACTATGATTTCAGGTTTATTACTTGGATTTGCAAATGATTTAACTAAAGAGGCAATTTTAGAAAACTCTAAAATTAGTAAAGATGATTTAAATTATATAATGCCAGCAGCAGAAAAAATTCAAGATACTACAATTGAATTAGATGAAGAAAGTAACATTAAAGAATTATATGAAGCAGTTAGTGGAAATGATACTATAGGATATGTTATGAAAATAAATGTGAAAGGTTTCCATGGACCTATTGATTTTGTTATTGGGATTTCTAAAGATGATAAAGTTACAGGGATGAAAGTTTTATCACATAACGAGACACCTGGTCTTGGTGCAAAAATAACAGAAGATAAGTTTATGCAAAGATTTAAAGATAAACCTGCAACTGATTATTTAGAAGCAGTAAAAGTTACTCCTAATAAGGATAATGAAGTGGAAGCTATATCAGGAGCTACAACTTCAAGTAAAGCATCTGTAAGTGCAGTTAATGAAGCTATTACTTTCTATTTAGAAAGTATAAAAGGTGAAACAGTAGAACCACAAGTAGAAACTGATGCAGATACAGGGGCTAGTTCAAATTAATTTTAAATTAGGAGGAAAGCAATGAATAAGTTAATTGAAAGATTAAAAAATGGAATAATTACTGAAAATCCAATTTTTGTACAAGTTTTAGCTATGTGTCCAACTTTAGCAGTTACAACAAGTGCTGAAAATGCTTTAGGGATGGGACTAGCTTCTACTGTAGTATTAATATTTTCTAATATGATAATTTCTGCAATAAGAAAATTAGTTCCTGATGAAATAAGAATACCAGCGTATATAGTAGTTATAGCATCTTTTGTTACAATAATTGATATGTTAATGCAAGGATATCTTCCAAGCCTTTATTCTTCACTTGGATTATTTATACCACTAATAGTTGTTAACTGTATAATATTAGGAAGAGCTGAAGCGTACGCTTCAAAGAATCCTATATTACCATCTATCTTCGATGCTATTGGAATGGGACTTGGATTTACTATTGCACTATTCTTAATCGGTACTTTTAGAGAAATTTTAGGTGCTGGACAATTCTTAGGAATTCAAGTTATTCCTGAAACTATTAAACCAGCGTCTATTATGATATTAGCACCAGGAGCATTCTTTACTTTAGGTGGTCTTATGGTAGTTTTAAATGCTTATAACATGAAAAAAGCAGCTAAAACAGGCGAAGAAGTTAGAACATTAGAACATAATTGTGGAAGTTGTTCTGGATGTGGAACTGGATCTTGTGGTACTTCTTCAGGAATTGAAATTAAAGAAACTAATAAAAACTAAGAGGGGTGGAACTAATGGAATTATTTATGATTTTTATAGCAGCAATGCTTGTAAATAACTTTGTACTTTCAAAATTCCTAGGGATTTGTTCATTCCTTGGAGTTTCAAAGAAAAAAGATGCAGCTATAGGTATGGGGTTAGCTGTTACCTTTGTTATGACTTTAGCATCAATAATGTCATGGCTTGTTTACAATCAAATATTAGTTAGATTTGAGCTTGAATACCTAAAAACTATAGCTAATGTATTAGTTATAGCAGCGTTAGTTCAATTTGTAGAAATGGCTATGAAAAAATTATCTCCAGCACTTCATAAAGCTTTAGGTATATATCTGCCACTTATTACTACAAACTGTGCTGTTTTAGGAATGGCAACATTAAATATACAAGAAAGTTATAATTTTGTAGAAGCTATAGTAAATGGATTAGGTGCTGCATCAGGATATATGTTATCTATAGTACTATTATCATTTATTAGAGAAAGAATAGATAATAATGAGAATATACCAGTTGTTCTAAGAGGATTACCAATTACATTATTTACAGCAGCATTAATGTCAATTGCCTTTTTAGGATTCCAAGGACTAATTCAGTAGGGGAGGTTTAGTATGAATATATTATATGCAACTTTAAGCTTAGGGATTTTAGGTTTAATTTTTGGAGTACTTTTAGGATTTGCATCAAAGGCTTTTGCTGTAAAAGTAGATCCTAAAATACCAAGATTAAGAGAGTGCCTTCCAGGAGCAAACTGTGGAGGTTGTGGTTTTGCAGGATGTGATGCTTATGCAGAAGCAGTAGTAATGGAAGGTGCAAAACCTAACTTATGTTCTGTAGGGGGAGCTAAGACTGCAGAAGATATAGGTGGAATTTTAGGAATAAAAGTAGATGCTACTGAAAAGATGACTGCTTTTGTTAAATGTAATGGAAATTGTGATTCTGCTAAAATCAAATATGATTTAGAAGGAGTAACTGATTGTTTAACAGCATCTCTTATGGTAGATGGTGGTTCAAAAGCGTGTTCATATGGTTGTTTAGGGCTTGGAAGTTGTGTTAGTGTTTGTGAATTTGGAGCATTAGATATAGTTAATGGTATTGCTAAAGTTAATGTAGATAAATGTACAAACTGTGGAGCTTGTATAAACATTTGTCCAAAAGGACTTATTGAATCAGTACCAGCGTCTATGAAAGTAAGAGTTGAATGTAATAATATAGAAATTGGTAGACATGTTAAAGAAAATTGTTCTGCTGCATGTATAGGATGTAAGTTATGTGAGAGAAACTGTCCAAAGGATGCAGTTCATGTAGTAAATAATTTAGCTAAAGTAGATTATGATAAATGTGTAAATTGTCAACTTTGTACTAAAAAGTGTCCTACAGGAGCAATAAAAAATATATATTTAGCATAAGTTAAAGGAGCTGCTTAAGCGGCTCCTTTTTTATTTATCTATTAAATATTCCTAACAATGATAATGAATGAACTCTATCTTTTATTAGATTTTTATCTGTTGTGTATAGATTTAGTTCTTTCATCCTTTCAAAGTATTCTCCTCCAGAAAATGTATGTCTAAGGCTTTTACCATTTTCAATATCTAAAGTTTCATTTGCAAAGGCAATAATATCTCCTATACAAAGTTCTCTAGGTAATTCTAAAAGTTCTTCACCAAGAAGGTATTTTACTGCATTATAGCCAGCTAAAGCACCTGTAGCCATAGCTTCAGTATGACCTACAAAAAAACCAGATTTTTCTCCAGCGCAAAACATATTATCTAAACCAATAATCTTCATTTTATTGTCTCTAGGACTTGCTGCTAAATATCTTACGGAATTAGAAGTGCCACCTGATAAAGGATCAATATATCTAGCATTTTCTAGACCAGGAATTTTACGAAGTTTTTCTAGTGGATAATAAGAAGTCATAAGTTTAATATGACCAGTATCTAATAAAATTATATTTTCAGCAAATTCTTTTAAAGCATATTGTTGACAGACTTTTTGACTTAATTTGTCTAAGTTAATATCTTCGTTTGGAACAGGAATTGTTGCTACACCTTTATTTATAAGTTCATTTAATAAGCTTTCAGATAAAGCTTCACGTGGTAATTCACATGAACCGCTTATAGCTCCAGGTGTACCGTTACTCCTTTCTCCTATAATATCTTTTATGCCAGCTTTTGAACTTAAGCTTTCTCTTCCTCCAAAAGTAGGACATCTTAAAACACACATGGAACATCCATTACCATATCTATTACAATTTGTCATTGGACCAGTTGAACCTGTAGTTTCTATAAACACATCACCATCAATAAAACTTCCATCAGATAATTTTATTTTAGTAATTAAATTATTTTCTAAAGTAACATTTATAGCTCTACTTTTAAAGTGTATATTAATACCCAGTGATAAAATATATCTTCTTATTTCAGGTTCAGCTTTACCTATATCTGTTAGACTGGCGTGTTTATGTCCTGTAAAGTCGATGTTTTTGTGAAGAGCTAAACTATCCATAATATCAATTACTTCATTGGCACCTAAATAGCATAATTCTTCAGCAGCGGTAAATCGTCCATTATTTCTCATAATTCCGCCTACATTTCCTACGCCGAGTAACATATCTGTTCTTTCTATTATATGAACTTCAGCCATCATCTTTCTAGCTTGTATAGCAGCTTGACATCCTGCAAATCCACCACCAATTATAATAACTTTCATTTTAATACCTCATATATTAGTATTTATAATAAAATATTCTAATATATAAGATTTGTCACTATTATAATTAGCAATAAAAGTTTTAATTTATTATTGGTATTATGTCATAGACTGGTTCTTCATAAGGATGAATAGCTTTTATTACGTTAATTACTTCAATAGCTAAGTCTTTATGACATCTAAACTCTATTTTTGCTTCTTTTTCTTTGCTTAAGTCATTTTCTTTACCTGTGTATGGTTTAGCTCCTTTTAATGGTCTGAAATAACCCATTACTTCAGTAATTGACATACAGTTATCATATTTACCTATAGTCAATGCTCCAGTATTATTAATACCTTCTCGTAATTTATCTACATGACTTAAAGGAATATATATTTCAAACTTTACCTTTGTATAATTCATAGAATTACCTCCTATATAATAGCTATATTTTAATATTAGACCATTGATTTAAAATAGTAAACGAAATAAATGTCTATAGAGAATAAATTTTCAATTATAAAAAATCATAAAATTCCTTAAAAAGACTAACAATTTATTATTAAAGTTAAAATAAATGAAAAATAATATCATAAAATTAAGTAAATTACTGTAAAACTGCGAAAAATTAAGTTCAATATATCTTTTTATAAGCTATGGCATATTATATTATTGAGAGAATTAAATAGATTTGAGGGATGAAAATGGGAGTTTTATTTTCAATTATGGGTATTACATTGAGTCTTATTGCTGCTATCACTTTAATAAAAAGAACTATATTAACTAAATATTTTGTTGTAAAAAAGGCTAGAGTTATAGGGTTTGAAGCATATACCTACTCAACGCCAGGAATGGAGTATAGTACAATATACAATGCAAAAATATATCCTATTATACAAGTGGAAGATAATAATAAATTGGTAAAAATAGCTATTTCATCATTTGGAACAAAGAATAACTTACAATATGGAGATGAAATCGAAGTAATATATCCTAAAGGAAAACTAGAGAAGGTTAAAATATATTGCAAAGATAATATCTATAACTTTTATTATTTAACCTTAATCATAGGCTTATTAATAACAATACTTTCAATAGCAATAATTTAAAGCATTAGAATTTATATAAGTTAATATTAACTAAAATCAGGGAGCTATAAAAATAGCTCCCTAATTGAGATGTCTATATCTTAGAAAAACATAGTGAAATTTATTCTTTAATTAATAATCATTAATTATGCATTAAGAAATAGCTTGTTTGATTTTTAATTAGATTACTTATATAATTTAAATAATTTATATGAATAAAGTTAACTTAGGAGGAGTTATGGGACTGAATACAAATGAAATTATAATACGAATACTTTTAGCCCTTATAATAGGAGGGTTAATTGGATATGAAAGGGAAGTACAAAATAGATCAGCAGGGCTTAGGACACATATTTTAGTATGCTTAGGAGCTACTATAGTATCATTACTTCAAATACAAATGGGAAATCAAGCTATAGAAATGATAGCAGTAAATAAGGAATTATCCAGCGTAATAAATATAGACTATGGGAGACTTGGAGCACAAGTTATTACTGGTGTTGGGTTTATTGGTGCAGGAGCTATTATTCATAATAAGGGAAATATTAAAGGGCTAACTACAGCAGCTACTTTATGGATAGTGGCATGTTTAGGTTTGGCTATAGGTATGGGGGCATACTTTATAAGCATATTTGCAGCTATTGTTATTTTGGTAATAGTAGTATTTTTAAAAAGGATAGAGAATAAGTTTATATCTAAGAATGTAATTGAAAATTTTATAATTAGATATATTAAAGAAGGAGAAATAGAAAAGGAAATAGAACATTTTCTAGAAAGAAAGAAAATTAAAATAAAGAGAATTGAATATTATTATAATGCTAGTAATGAAAAGGAGATAAATGCCAAGTATATGGTTTTAAAACCACAAAAAATTAATTTTGATAAAATTTTAGAAGAAATAAAAGAGAAATTCAGTATTATTGAAATTGATTAATAAATTTATAAGATAAAATAGTTTGTATATCAAAATATTTAATTGAATTTTACTCTTGTTTAGATTATTATTTAATTAATGAACAATAGAAAAAGGATGGGATAATTCATTATGCAAAAAGAAATAAGAGTAGTTAATGAGCTATTAGTAAAAATATTTAATGAAATACTTCAAATTGAAGAAAAAACTTTAAAAAATGGACATTTCTCAGATTTATCTGTAAGGGAAATGCATACTATTGAAGCAATTGGAAGAAAAGAAAAAAGAATGATGAGTGAAGTTGCACAGGATTTAGGGATAACAGTAGGAACCTTAACTACATCTATTAATAGACTTATAAAAAAGGAATATGTTGAAAGAAGTAGAATAGAAGAAGATAGAAGAGTAGTTCTTGTGGAATTAACTAATAAAGGTAAAGTTGCACACAGATTACATGAAAGATTCCATAATGAAATGGTTACAAGTATGATGGAAAATCTTTCAGAAAATGAAAAAGAAGTTCTAATAGGGGCATTAGGAAAATTAAATAATTATTTTAAAGATAAATGTGAGTCAATAAAATAGGAAAATCTTTGATTAGAGGTACGGGAGGATATTATGACAAATACAAGTTTGGAAGTTGCGAAATATGCGACAAGAATGGCAATCTCATCTAGAGAAGAAGAAGAGGAATTAAAAATCTCACTTAAGAAAAAAGGAATATCTGTCACAGCAGTTAATATAGGTGGTAATATTAATGATTCAACTTCCAAAATATTAGAAAGGGCTTTAGTTGCATCTAAAAGAAATGGTCTTATAAGAGAGGAGCACCTTCATGAGGGAGCTGTTATAGGAGCAACTAGGGATGCTTTAATGCAAGTGTGGAATAGAGCGAGTGGACAAAATGTCGGAGGGAAAGTAGGTATAGCAAAATCCGGAGAGCATTTAAGTGTATGTATATTTTTAAGTGTTGGACTATTACATCTTGATGAAGTTGTAATAGGTATAGGCCATAGAGCTATTCCAAATTAATTTAATCTTTAATATAATATTCAAAAAAGACACTATTGTGTCTTTTTTTTTATGCAATTAATATATATTTAATATATTAGTATGTATTTACAAAAAAAACTAATTGTGATATTATATGATAAATATTAAAATATCAATAAAATCTTACTAATAATAAAAGAATAATATATTTTATGTATTATTTATATGAAATTAGGAAAGTAGAATTGTAGGAGTTAGGATTTTATTAATATTATATTTTGGCCGTATATATTAGGAGGATGGTAAAGATGGTAGGAAAAAAGAAAATAATATTAGCATTAGCAGGTTTGTTGACAACCAGTGCTTTAGTAGGATGCAAAGGAGATGGACAAACATCTTCGAATGAAGAAAAAAAATACAATATAGGTATTAGTCAATTAGTACAACATCCAGCTTTAGACTCAGCGAGAGAAGGATTTATTGAGGGCTTAAAAGAAAAAGGATATGAAGAAGGTAAAAATATAAATTTAGATTACCAAAATGCTCAAGGGGATAACCAAACTTCACAAACAATAGCTCAAAAATTTGTATCAGAGAAAAAAGATTTAATTTTAGCTATAGCAACACCTTCAGCTCAAGCAGTATATAATGCAACTAAAGATATTCCAACAATTTTCACTGCTGTTACTGATCCGGTTTCAGCTGGAATAGCTAAGGATTGGAAAAATTCTGGAACAAATTTAACAGGAGTTTCAGATATGGTACCTATTAATCAGCAACTTGATCTGTTGCTTAAGCTTAAATCAGATGTAAGTACATTAGGAGTAATTTATAATACATCTGAAGCTAATTCAGTAGTTCAAGTGGAAGCTTTAAAAGCAGAAGCAAGTAAACTTAATATAAATGTTAAGGAAATTGGTGTTACCAATGTTAATGAAATAAATCAGAACTTAAGTGCAGTAATAAATCAAATAGATGCACTATATACACCAACAGATAATACAGTAGCTTCGGCATATGATTTAGTAGGACAAATAGCTGTAAAAAATAATGTGTCAATATTAGGGGCAGAGGAAGCAGTTGTATCTAAAGGTGGACTAGTTTCTATAGGAATAGATTATTTTAAGCTTGGAAAAGAAACAGGATATAAGGCAGCTGAAGTTTTAGAAGGTAAGAAACCTACAGATATAGAAATAACTACATTAAGTGATATGAGTATTGTAATAAATACAGATGTAGCTAGTAAATTTAATATAAGCATCCCTAGTGAAATAGAAGAAAGTGCAAAGAAAGTAACTGGAGGTGTTAACTAATGGATTTAATAATTAATGTTTTAGAACAGGGATTTCTTTTTGGAATAGTAGCAATTGGAGTATATATTACTTATAAGATTCTTGATTTCCCAGATCTTTCTGTAGATGGAACATATCCATTAGGAGCAGCTATATGTGCAGCCTTATTAGTTAAAGATGTTAATCCATGGGTAGCAGTATTAATTGCAACTATAGGAGGTTCATTAGCAGGGCTAGCAACTGCATTGTTACATGTGAAGCTTAAAATTAGTAACTTAATGTCTGGAATATTAGTTATGATAGGCTTATATTCCGTAAACCTAATGGTAATGGGTAAATCTAATATACCATTATTTGGTGAAAAGAGTGTTTTTAATAGTGAGTTTAAAATTATTACTATTGTTATTGTTGCTATAATTATAAAATTTTCCTTTGATTTATTTTTAAAAACAAAGCTTGGTAATTTGCTTATAGCAGTAGGAGATAATGAACAATTAGTAACTTCATTAGGTGTCAATAAAAATAATATAAAAATATTAGGGTTAATGGTAAGTAATGGTTTAGTTGCACTAAGTGGTGCTTTAACTGCACAGTATCAAGGGTTTTCTGATGCCACTATGGGAACTGGAGTTGTTGTTATGGGGCTAGCAGCAGTTATAATTGGAATTTCAATATTTAAAAAGTTATCTTTTGTAAAAGTAACAACTCTTTCAATATTTGGTTCAATTATCTACAGGCTTACAATAGCACTAGCATTGAAGTGGCAATTAAATCCAAATTATTTAAAGCTTATGACTGCAATTATAGTGATACTAGCTTTAAGCATAAATTCAGGAGCTTTCAAGTTTAAGAGGAAAAGGAAGAGAGTTAAAAATGTGGTATTAGAAAAGGAAGGCGGTGATTTAAATGCTAAAGATTCAAGCATTGCACAAAGTCTTTAATGAAAATACTATAAATGAAAACAATGTATTTTCGGATTTTTCTTTAGATGTTAAAGAAGGAGAATTTATAAGTATTATAGGTTCAAATGGAGCAGGTAAATCAACTTTATTAAATATTATTTCAGGAAATATAGAGTGTGATGATGGAATAATTGAGCTGGATGGTAAAGATGTCTCTAATAATGATGAATATAAAAGATCTAGAAAGATAGGGAGAGTATTTCAAGACCCTTCATTAGGAGTTGCTCCTAATATGACAATTCTAGAAAATTTATCTTTAGCAGATAATAAAGGGAAAAAATTTGGATTAAACTTTGCTATAAATAAGAAGAGAATTCCTTATTATGAAAAATTACTTAAGGAGTTAGATTTAGGTCTTGAAAATAAATTGTATAATAAGGTAAACCTATTGTCTGGAGGACAAAGGCAAGCCTTAAGTATGTTAATTGCAGTTATGTCAAAGCCTAAGTTGTTATTACTAGATGAGCATACCGCTGCACTGGATCCTAAAACATCTTTGAAAATTATGGAAATAACTGATAAAATAGTGAAAGAAACTAATGTTACAACTATGATGGTTACTCATAATTTAAAACAAGCAATTAAAACAGGTAATAGACTTATAATGATGCATAGAGGGAAAATAGTAATAGATGTTAAAGGGAAAGAAAAAGAAGAATTAACAACAGAAAAATTAATGAATTTATTTAAAGATGCCAATATTAATGATGATTTAAGTGATAGAAGTTTATTAGTATAAATTAAAAATAAGAGTATTTACTTATAAAGTAAATACTCTTATTTTGTATATTCTAAATAATAGAATGGTAAATTAAATATATAAAATAAAAGGAAATAATTATTGTTATTTTATTAACAATAATTAAACGAATTTAACTTTTGAAATTTAGCTATAAAAAAATGGGACTGACTGAAAATAATATAATTATTCAGAAAAATTGAAATATTCAGCAAAATTTCTGTTATTAAATTAAATTATATATTAAAAATATACAAAAAAATACTTTAATAGGATTTATATCTAATATTTTATAATAAAAATAAAAAATCTATTCTATATGATAAATTTTTAACAAAAAAAGATTGACAAAAAATAAACAATGGAATACAATGTTAATGTAATTGAAATAAGTAAATTTTAACAAGTATGAAAATTGTATTTTAGTATAATTTTTAAACTTTAGGAGGATAAAAGATGGTAGTAACTAATGCACAAGAATTAACTCAAAGAATTCAACAATTAAGAGAGGCACAAAAAAAATTTGCAACTTACACTCAAGAGCAAGTTGATGAAATTTTTAGACAAGCAGCAATTGCAGCAAATGATAATAGAATTAAATTAGCTAAAATGGCAGTACAAGAGACAGGTATGGGAATAGTAGAAGATAAAGTTATAAAAAATCATTTTGCTGCTGAATATATATATAATCAGTATAAAGACATGAAAACATGTGGTGTTTTAGAGGAAGATAAAACTTTTGGTATTACAAAAGTAGCTGAACCAATAGGTGTTATAGCAGCGATAGTACCAACAACAAATCCAACATCAACTGCAATATTTAAAACTTTAATAGCTTTAAAAACAAGAAATGCGATTATTATTTCCCCTCATCCAAGAGCTAAAAAAGCTACGATTGAAGCTGCAAGAATAGTTTTAGAAGCTGCAGTGAAAGCAGGAGCACCAGAAGGAATTATTGGATGGATAGATGAACCATCAGTAGAATTGTCTCAAAATGTTATGAGAGAGTCTGATATAATCTTAGCAACAGGTGGTCCAGCTATGGTTAAAGCTGCATATTCATCAGGAAGACCAGCATTAGGAGTTGGAGCAGGTAATACACCAGCAATAATTGATGAAACAGCACATATAAAAATGGCAGTAAACTCTATACTTCTTTCTAAAACATTTGATAATGGAGTTATTTGTGCATCAGAACAATCATTAGTAGTATTAGAAGAAGTTTATGATGAAGTTAAGAAAGAGTTAAGCGAAAGGGGAGCTTATATTCTTAAGGGTGAAGAAGTAGATAAGGTTAGAAAAATAATTTTAAATGAAAAAGGCGGCTTAAATGCCAATATAGTTGGTCAATCAGCTTATAAAATTGCTGAAATGGCAGGAGTTAATGTTCCAAATTCAGCTAAGGTATTAATCGGGGAAGTAGAATCAGTAGAATTAGAAGAACCATTTTCACATGAGAAATTATCACCAATTTTAGCAATGTATAAAGTGAAATCTTACGAAGAAGCTTTAGTAAAGGCAGGAAGATTAATTGAATTAGGTGGTATGGGTCATACTTCAATTCTTTATACTGATCAACTTAAATGTAGAGATAGAATATTAGAATTTGGTGAAAAGATGAAAACTGCTAGAACATTAATAAATATGCCTGCATCACAAGGAGCTATCGGAGATATATTTAACTTTAAATTAGCACCATCACTAACTCTTGGATGTGGATCATGGGGTGGAAATTCAGTTTCAGAAAATGTTGGTCCTAAGCATTTAATTAACATCAAGAGTATAGCTGAGAGGAGAGAAAATATGCTTTGGTTTAGAGTTCCAGAAAAAGTTTACTTTAAATATGGTTGTTTACCAGTAGCTTTAGAAGAATTAAAGGATATGGGTAAAAAGAAGGCATTTATAGTAACTGATAGAGTGTTATTTGATATGGGATATACTAATAAAGTTACTGAAGTTTTAGAAAGAAATGGAATACAATTTAAAATATTCTCAGATGTAGAACCAGACCCAACACTTAGATGTGCAAAAGCTGGTGCAAAAGAAATGTTAGATTTTAATCCTGATGTAATAATAGCTTTAGGTGGTGGCTCTGCTATGGATGCAGCTAAGATTATGTGGGTTATGTATGAACATCCAGAAGTGAATTTCCATGATTTAGCTATGACTTTTATGGATATAAGAAAGAGAATATATAAGTTCCCGACTATGGGGAATAAAGCTATGATGGTTGCTATAGCTACATCAGCTGGTACAGGTTCAGAAGTAACTCCATTTGCTGTTATTACAGATGAAACTACAGGAATTAAATATCCACTTGCAGATTATGAATTAACTCCAGACATGGCAATAGTAGATGCTGAACTTATGATGACATCACCAAAAGGATTAACTGCTTGTGCAGGTATAGATGTATTAGTTCATTCAATTGAGGCATATGTTTCAATAATGGCATCAGAATACACTAATGGATTAGCTTTAGAAGCTATTAGATTAGTATTTAAATATTTACCAGATGCATATAATGAAGGAACTACTAATGTAAAAGCAAGAGAAAAGATGGCTCATGCATCATGTATGGCTGGTATGGCATTTTCAAATGCATTTTTAGGAATTACTCACTCAATGGCACATAAATTAGGTGCATTCCATCACTTACCACACGGTATGGCAAATTCATTATTAATGAATGAAGTTATTAAATTCAATGCAACAGATGCACCTACTAAGCAAGCAGCATTTGCTCAATACAAGTATCCAAATGCAGCGTGGAGATATGCAAGGATTGCTGATCATCTTGGTTTAGGTGGAAATAGTGAAGAGGAAAAAGTTGAACTATTAATAAAGGCTGTTAAAGAATTACAAGCTAAACTAAATATGCCTAAGACTATAAAAGAAGCTGGAGTTTCAGAAAGTAAATTCTATGCAAGTCTTGATGAAATGGTTGAGCAAGCTTTTGATGACCAATGTACAGGTGCTAACCCAAGATATCCATTAATGAGTGAATTAAGAGAAATGTACATTAATGCATATGAAGGTCCTAAATATAAAGAGGTTAAAAAAGAGTCAAAAAAAGTCAATAATTAATAAAAAATAAAGAAGATATTGTAAAATATCTTCTTTATTTTTTATTTTAAGGATAATAATTGATTTTTGTGATATTATTGATAATAATTATTATATAAAAGTTATTAAATGGAGGAAAGTATGAAAAAAAGTATAATTATTTTAATTCTAATTATAAGTATCTTTGCTGTAGGTTGCTCGAGAGAGGAAAATGATTTTATTAGAAGTAATAAAAATAAAATGAAGGATACTATAGATTTAGTACTATCATATGAAAATGGGTATGATGATACTATGAAAAAACATATTAGTGAAACTAACTTTTATGGCTCTAATTTTTTAGAGTTTTATAACATGTATATTGGAGGTATAGAGCTTACAAATTATAAGAGTAAAGTACTTAGTATAAGAGAAGAAGACGGTAAATATCTAGCTAGTACTGTAATAAATATCAGAGCAATATCATTAGAGTCACATACACATGGTGATGGAACTGTTCATGAAGGTGGGCATGAAGTGACTAGTGGAGATGTAGCAGTAGAAATTGCTCTTGTAGAAAAAGATTCAGAATTTTATATAGAAGGATTTGTAGGATATGAAAGCCTTGAAAAAGCTAAAGAACAAAATGAAGGGTTTAGATAAAAGGAGATATTAAATAATATACAAGTCTTTTATAAGATTAAAAGTTGCAAAGAAAAGAGGATAATTATTTATCCTCTTTTTTAATTTATAAACATAGAATTTATTTTTTTATGATATTATTTATATAGAGTTAAAAATATGTTTTATGGAGGAAAATATGAAAAAAATTATAATTACAACTATGTTAATTTTAATTTTAGGGATTTCTATTGTTAGTTGTTCAAGTGCTTCTGGAGAATTAACTAATAATGAAAAAGCTAAGATTAAGGATACTATAGATTTGGTGTTATCTTATGAAAAAGGGTATGATGAAACTATGAAAAAACATATTAGTGAGAAGAATTTTTATGTATGCAATTATCAAGAGTTTTATACTACCTATATTGGAGAAGTAGATTTACAAGAGTATAAAAGTGATATAGTCAGCATAAGAGAAAATCAAGAAAGATATATAGTTTGTATGAAATTAGATATGAAAGCAGTATCCTTAGAATCACATACTCATGATGATGGAAGTACTCATTCAGAAGGTAGTGATGAAGCTATTGGGGAAGATGTTCCTATTGAAGTTATTTTAAAAGAAAGAAATGGAGAGCTTTATATAGAAGGATTTACTGAATATGAAAGTATTGAAAAGGCTAAGGAATTAAACGAAGGCTTTAAATAGAAAATTATTATATATAGAAAGAGTGAATTCAATGAAACCATTAGCAGAAGTTATGAGACCACAAAAGTTGGAAGATTTTATAGGTCAAGAAAATATAATTGGAAAAGGAAAGCCATTGTACAATCTAATAGTGAGTAAAAAAATTCCTAATTGTATACTTTATGGGCCACCTGGAACTGGAAAAACTACTTTAGCAAATATAATGGCGAATTATAGTGATAGAAAATTTTATAAACTAAATGCAACCACTGCATCAGTTAAGGACATTCAAGAAATAACTGAAAGTTTGGATAGTTTACTTAACTATAATGGAGTAGTTATATATATAGACGAATTACAACATTTTAGTAAAAAGCAGCAGCAAGCGCTTTTAGAATTTATTGAAAATGGAAGAGTTACATTAATAGCTAGCACTACAGAAAATCCATACTTTGCTATTCATAAAGCTATATTAAGTAGATGCAATATTTTTCAATTTCAATCTCTAAGTATAGAAGAGATAATCGAAGGCTTAGAAAGAGCTATAAAAAGATTAATAAATGATGGAGTAGAAGTAGAATATTCTCTAGATGCGCTGAAATATATTTCAGAGATTTCTCAAGGCGATTATAGAAAAGCTTACAATATATTAGAGCTATCTGTTAATTCTCAATTAAATAAGGTGAAAACAATAAGTGTTGAATATATAGAAAATTTAGGTCAATCACATATAAGAGCAGATGCTAGTGGAGATGAATATTATAATTATTTAAGTGCCCTTCAAAAAAGTATAAGAGGAAGCGACCCTGATGCAGCAATTCATTACTTAGCTAGGTTAATTAAATCGGGAAATTTACAAGCTATAATAAGAAGAGTTTCAGTTATTGCAGCTGAAGACATAGGGCTTGCACATCCAAATGCTATAACAGTAATAAATTCAGGCGTTGATTTAGCGTTAAAGGTGGGGTTACCAGAAGCTTCGTTAATATTATCTGAACTAGTAATTTATCTTGCAACTTTACCAAAATCTAATAGTGCATATATAGCAATATCTAAAGCTATGGATGACTTAGAAAATAAAAATATTGGAGATGTACCAAAACATTTAAAAGATGCCCATTATTCTGGAGCAAAAAACTTAGGGGTAGGTGGGTATAAATATCCTCACGATTATGAAAATAATTATGTGAGTCAACAATATTTACCAGATAATTTAGAGGGTATAAAATACTATAGTCCACAAAATAATAAATATGAAAATAGCATAAAAATTTATTGGGAAAACGTAAAGAAGTAAACAGGGTATTAATTATAACATTTTTAGTTAAAATAACCCTTAGAGAGAAGTGATATTATTGACAAGAATAAAGTGGTTTGATAATATATATGAAGTAAATACTAGTAAAATGGTCAACATTAAAAGGGGGGAGAATAATGAAGCTTTCTACTAAAGGAAGATACGGGGTCAAGGCTATGGTAGACCTTGCGATGCACTACGGAGATACCCCTGTTTCAATAAAAACAATCTCTCAGAGACAAGATATATCTGAATATTATTTAGAGCAATTATTTTCACCACTAAGAAAAGCAAATCTTATAAAAAGTATAAGAGGTGCTCAAGGTGGATATGTTTTAAATAGTGCTCCAAAGGATATTACTGTAGCAGATATTATGTATGTCCTTGAAGGACCTGTAGAAATAGCAGAATGTATAGAAGGTACTGAATGCGATAATATAGATTTTTGTGCTACTAGATTGTTATGGGAAAAAATCAAAAATAGTATTGATGAAGTAATGGAAAGCATAACGCTTCAAGATATAGTAGATGATTACGATAGATTGAAGCATGAGAGTGAATCTATTAAGTTTATAAAGAGGAGCGAGTAAAGATGAAAAACGTGTATATGGACTATGCAGCAACTACTTATGTTAAACCAGAAGTTTTAGAAGAAATGATGCCGTTTTTTACAGAGAAATATGGTAATCCATCATCTTTCTATGGAATTTCAAGAGAAACAAAAATGGCAATAGATAAAGCTAGAAATAGAGTTGCAAAAGCTTTGAATTGTGATTTAAATGAAGTTTATTTTACTGGTGGTGGTTCAGAATCAGATAACTGGGCAATAAAGGGAATTGCATCAGCTAATAGAAAAAAAGGAAATCATATAATAACTACCAAGATTGAACACCATGCTGTTCTTCATACTTGTGAATATTTAGAAAAGCAAGGTTTTGAAGTAACTTATTTAAATGTAGATAAAGAAGGTTTTATTGATTTAGAAGAATTAAAAAACTCTATAACAGATAAAACTATATTAGTTTCAATTATGTTTGCAAATAATGAAATTGGAACTATACAACCTATTAAAGAAATAGGAGAAATTTGTAGAGAAAGAAAGGTTTTCTTCCATACAGATGCAGTTCAAGCAGTAGGAAATATACCAATAGATGTTAAAGAAATGAATATAGATTTATTATCTTTAGCAGGACATAAAATTTATGGACCAAAAGGTATCGGTGCTCTTTATATAAGAAAAGGAGTAAGAATAGATAACTTAGTTCACGGTGGAGGCCAAGAAAGATCTAGAAGAGCAGGTACTGAAAATACTGCTTCAATAGTAGGACTTGGTAAAGCAATTGAACTTGCTACTGATAATTTAGAAGAGCACAATAAAAAGTTAACTGTTCTTAGAGATAAATTAATAGAAGGATTATTAAAGGTACCTCATACTAGATTAAACGGACCTAGAGATGAAAAGAGGCTACCTGGTAATGTAAATATAACTTTTGAATTTATTGAAGGGGAATCTATTCTTTTATCATTAGATTTTGAAGGGGTATGTGCTTCAAGTGGAAGTGCTTGTACTTCTGGATCATTAGATCCATCCCATGTTTTATTAGCTATAGGGCTACCTCATGAGCTAGCACATGGATCATTAAGATTAACTTTAGGTGATGCATCAACAGAAGAAGATGTTAACTACGTTTTAGAAGTAGTACCACCTATTATTGAAAGATTAAGAAATATGTCACCATTATGGGAAGACTTTATTAAGAAGGGAGAAAAATACTATGATGTACAGCGATAAGGTAATGGATCATTTCAGAAATCCAAGAAATGTAGGGGAAATTGAAAATGCAAGTGGCGTTGGAGAAGTTGGAAACGCTAAATGCGGAGATATAATGAAAGTTTATTTAAAAATAGAAGACAATATAATAAAAGATGCTAAATTTAAAACTTTCGGTTGTGGCTCTGCTATTGCATCTTCATCAATGGCAACAGAATTAATTATTGGAAAGACAGTAGAAGAGGCTTGGGAATTATCTAATAAGGCAGTTGCTGAAGCTTTAGATGGACTTCCACCTGTAAAAATGCACTGTTCTGTATTAGCTGAAGAAGCAATACATAAAGCAATAAATGATTATAGAAATAATGCAGGATTAGAGCTTTGGGATTTCGAAGAACATGATGACATTCACGATCATGTACATGGAGATGAGTAGAGATTAATATGAAAAAGAAAGTTGTTAAAGGTATGAGTGGCGGAGTAGATAGCTCCGTTGCAGCCTATCTTTTAAAAGAACAAGGTTATGATGTTATAGGCGTAACCATGAAACATTTTGACGACGGTGATGAGGACTATGTTGAAAGAGAAGGTGGATGTTGTTCACTTTCATCTGTAGAGGACGCTAGAAGGGTTGCTGATAAAATTGGAATTCCTTTTTACGTTCTTAATTTTAAAGAATCTTTTAAAGAAAAAGTAATTGACTACTTTGTCCAAGAATATATGGAAGGAAAGACACCTAATCCATGTATAGCATGTAATAAGCATATAAAGTTTGATGAATTTTTAAGAAGATCCAAAGGGATTGGAGCAGATTATGTTGCTACAGGTCATTATGCTAAAATTGAAAAGAATGAAGATGGAAGATATCTTTTAATTAGAGCTGATGATGATAGAAAAGATCAAACTTACGCATTATATAATTTTACTCAAGAGCAATTAAGTCAAACTTTAATGCCTTGTGGAGATTACACAAAGGATAAAATAAGAGAAATAGCAAAAGAAATTGGCCTAGCAGTTCATAATAAAAAAGATAGTGAAGAAATTTGCTTCATACCAGATAATAATCATGGTAAATATATTACGTTAGTTAGACCAAATGAAGTGAAAGAAGGAAACTTTGTTGATAAAAGTGGAAATATATTAGGAAAACATAAAGGTATTGTGTATTACACAATAGGACAAAGAAAAGGGCTAGGTTTAGCCTTAGGTAGACCAATTTTTGTTACTGATATTAATCCTAATACTAATGAAGTTGTTATTGGACCAGAAGAGGATATATTTAAAACGGATTTAGTAGCAAAGGATGTTAACTTTATTCCTTTTGATAAGCTTGAAGGAGAAATGGAAGTTCAAGCAAAGGTTAGATATTCAGCTAAACCATGTGAAGCAATAATATCTCCTTTAGAAAATGGAAAAGTTAAAGTTTCATTTAAAGATAAGCAAAGAGCCATAACTAAAGGGCAATCAGTTGTTTTTTATGATGGAAACATTGTAGTTGGTGGCGGAGTAATAGAAAAAATAATATAGAAAATAGAAATTCCTGTATTTAATTATATAGGAATTTTTTTTGATTATTGGGAAAAAATAATTCTATGGTATATAGAAGGGTAGGTGTATATAATGTTAAAAACAAAGGATTTTTACTTGTTAAAGGTTTTTGATATTAAGGGGAAGTACCTAGGTATTATAGATGATATTTATATAGATTTTTATAATGGATTAATTAAAGGTTTTTTGATTTCTAATTATTTGCTGTTTAGTAAAAGAAATTTTATTAAAGTTGAAGATATAATTTTAGTTGAAGATGTTATGATTATAAAGGGATTAAGTAAGAAAGAAGGTATATCCTTTAGAAGTATAAAGGATATAGATGTGAAAGATAAAAATAATATTATTAAAGGTGTGTTAGAAGATTTAATAATAGATAAGGATGATTTATCTATTAAAGGATTAGTTATAAGTTCAGGAATATTTGACAGAATAATAAAGGGAAAAGAAATATTACTATTAAAGGAATGTATACTAGGTGAAGATTTTATTTTGTATTATGGTATTGATAAAGTGATATTTAAAAGTGTTCCTAGAAAGAGGAAAACATGCTGATTAATAATAAAAGAAAAAAAGTTTTATACTACATATTACTAGCAATACTTTTGTTTTTAATTATAATATTATATTTAAAAATGAAAACATTAAAAAGCATAGTTAATATTATTTTTATTAGTTTCATACTAGCTTATACCTTAAAGCCCTTAAGAGATATATTGTGTGAAAAGATTAAGATAAAGAAAAAATCAGCTTCTATAATAATAATAGTTGGTATAATCTTTTCAATTGCTCTATTTATATACATTTTAATTCCATCTATACTAAAAGAAAGTTATAATTTTGGTAACATATTAGATAATATAGATAATTATGTAGAAGTATTGGCTATAAAATTAAATATTAACAATATTTCTTTTTTTGATACTATATATGGAAGAATAAGTGATGAAACTAATATACTCTTAAGAACTTTTTCAAATTCCTTAGTAGATAATTTAATATCATCAATGGAAAGCATAATATCCTTAGCAATAGTTCCTATAGTAGCATATTATCTTTTAGTAGATGGTGATTTAATATTTAATAAATTATTACTAATATTACCTACAGAAAAGAGGGTCTTAGCTAAAAAAGTAATAACTCATATTGATAAAGTGCTATCTAGATATATAATAAGCCAATTGCTTTTATCATTAATTATTGGAATACTTACCACAATAGCTCTTTTTATATTAAATGTAAAATTTGCTATCTTGTTAGGTGTTTTTAATGGGGTATTAAATATTGTACCGTATTTTGGTCCAATAATTGGAGGGATTCCAGCTGTTTTTATAGCTCTTATGGAATCTCCCAATAAAGCATTGTTGACCTTATTAATTGTATTTATCATTCAACAAATAGAAGGAAATATACTTTCACCGAAGATAACAGGAGATAGTACTAATATGCATCCTATTATGATTATAATTTTGCTTTTAATTGGTGATAAATTAGGTGGATTTATAGGGATGATAATTATAGTGCCTATAGGTGTTATAATTAAGGTTATTTATGAAGATATTAATGATTATTTATTCTAAAATAAAATAATTGACATATATTAATAAATAAACTATAATTTCATTGAAATACAACAAAATTTAATATTTAGCGTTGAAGAGAATGAGTAAATATACACTATGTATTCAGAGAGGAAGTGGGTGCTGAAAACTTCTTACATAATATATTGAAGCTATCTTGGAGCTATATTAATCTAAGTGATGCATTTATGCATAATTAGGGTGGTACCGCGGAATATATGTTTTCGTCCCTTTTTTTTGGGGGATGAAAACTTTTTTTATTATATAAAGATATTATTGGAGGTAAAAATTATGAAATTCATGGGAACTAATGAGCTTAGAGAAGCTTATTTAAGATTTTTTGAATCAAAAGAGCACTTAAAATTAGAGAGTTTTCCTCTAGTGCCTAAAAATGATAAATCATTATTATTAATAAATGCAGGTATGGCACCTCTTAAGCCTTATTTTACAGGATTACAAGAACCACCAAGAAAAAGAATAACAACTTGTCAAAAATGTATTAGAACTGGTGATATTGAAAATGTAGGGAAAACATCTAGACATGGTACTTTCTTTGAAATGCTTGGAAACTTTTCATTTGGAGATTATTTTAAAGAAGAAATAATTCCTTGGGCTTGGGAGTTTATAACTGAAACTTTACAAATTCCAAAAGATAAATTATATGTAACTATTTATTTAGAAGATGATGAAGCTTTTGATATATGGTGTAAGAAAACTGATGTAGATCCAAATAGAATATTTAGATTAGGAAAAGATGATAACTTCTGGGAAATAGGAGTTGGACCATGTGGACCTTGTACTGAAATTCATTATGATAGAGGAGAAGGCGTTATTACAAATGTAGATGACTTTGTAAAGGCTAGTGATGAAGATAGAGTTGTTGAGTTCTGGAATTTAGTATTTACTCAATTTGATAAAGATGAAGAAGGTAATTATAATAGATTATCAAATCCTAATATAGATACAGGTATGGGACTAGAAAGAATTGCAACTATAATGCAAGGTGTAGATAATATATTTGAAATTGATACAGTTAAAAATATATTAAATAAGGTAGCAGAACTTTCAGGAGTTAAATACGGTGAAGATTCTCAAAAAGATATTTCTTTAAGAATAATTACAGACCATGTTAAATCAGTAACTATGCTTATCTCTGATGGAGTTCAGCCAAGTAATGAAGGAAGAGGTTATGTATTAAGAAGGCTTTTAAGAAGAGCTGCAAGACATGGAAGATTATTAGGAATTAAGGGACTATTCTTAACAGAAATAGTTAATTCTGTAGTAGAAAATTATGGAGATGCATATCCAAATCTTAAGGAAAACAAGGAATATATTGAAAAAATTGTTTCTTTAGAAGAAGAAAGATTTAATGAAACAATAGATTCAGGAATGATAATATTAAATGACTACATTGAAGAAATGAAAGAAGCTAATGAAAGTATATTAAAAGGCGAAAAAGCATTTAAGTTATATGATACTTATGGTTTCCCAATTGAGTTAACAGAAGAAATCTTAGAAGAAAAAGGCATGAAAGTTGATCATGAGTCTTTCAAAAAGGAAATGGAAGAACAAAGGCAAAGAGCTAGAAGTGCT
Organism: Bacillota bacterium; assembly: GCA_023427705.1. GTDB lineage: Bacteria > Bacillota > Clostridia > Clostridiales > Clostridiaceae > Clostridium. The sequence goes on from JAEZAL010000302.1 coordinate 30,146, forward strand.
AGAGGAGAATCTTCTTACATGGGAAGTGATGAAAGTCCTATAAATAAGATTGAAGCTTCAATAAACACTGAATTTGTTGGATATAACAATATAGAGATTAATTCTAAAATTATTGTTTTAGCAAACGATAGTGAATTTGTAAATGAACTATCAAAGGGTGATAAGGGGTATATAGTAACAGATAAAACTCCATTTTATGCTGAAATGGGTGGCCAAGTAGGAGATAAGGGTACTATCAAAACTTCTAATGGTGAGGCATATGTTTATGATACAAAGAAAAATGTAGGTGGTAAAACTATACACTATGTAAAAGTTCTTGAAGGTAGTATTAAAGTTAATGGAGATGCTACACTTAAAGTTGATTTACTAAGAAGAAATAATATTGCAAAAAATCATACTGCAACACATATGTTACATGAAGCTTTAAAGCAAATCGTAGGTAAGCATGTAAACCAAGCTGGATCATATGTAGATGATGAAAGATTAAGATTTGACTTTGCACATTTTAAAGCTTTATCAGAAGAGGAAATTGAGAAGTTAGAAGATTTAGTGAATAGAAAGATAATGGAAGTATTTTCTGTAGATACTGATCTTATGACTTTAGAAGAAGCTAAA
>JAEZAL010000342.1 GCA_023427705.1 Bacillota bacterium
TTTAGCGTAAGTTCCTGATCCTACCTTTTGATATGCGTATCCATCTGATTTTTACTTTTTATATGCATTTACTATAGTAACCTTATTTACATTTAACATATTAGAAAGTTCTCTAATAGTTGGTAACTTTTCACCATCTTTTATATATCTATTATCAATTAACTTTTTCAAGTGGCTAGTAATTTGAACATATTTAGGAATATCTTCTTTAAAATGTATTTCATATAATTCTTTCATAAAACCCCCGGCATACTAACTTTTATATTTATATACAATTTCCATAGCTAGAAAGTTTCCCTTTGAGTCCTTAAACTCTCTTTTTTCTTTAGTAATAATATTATTCTTATATAGCACCTTTAATATCTCTTCTATTTTTATTTTAAAATTTATAAAATATGAATTAACTTTAATATCATGAGCACTTAATGATGATTTTTGACTTTTAATAAAATCAATTAAATCTTTGGAAGCTTTTTCTATATTAAATTCTAAATAATTTAACATATAGTCTACTAAGTCATTAATACTTTTGTCATTTACTTCTTCGCATAATAACCTCTTCACTTTTTCATTTAAAACGTCATTTAAATTACATGCCATAGATAAAGAGTCCTTACTTACCGTATATCCATTTATACTTAAAAAAAGCATTGAAAAATTATTTAATGCTTTTAATAAAAGTTCATGTGCGGTATATATACTACCTTTACTTATATATTTTTTACATACTCTTATTTCTTTTAAAAAATTACCCAAATATACTAAGTTTAATCTTCCTTTATCAGAGTCTATCATATATATTAATTTTTCATATAAATCTCTTATTTCATCATCTACTGAATAAATCATTTTTGATGAAATTAACGAATCTTTAATTACTTCCCTTTTTCCTGCTTCATTATTATAATTTTTAAATAATTCTTTGCTCATAAATTTTATATGTACTGGTATATCTGATACTTCTGAGTAAATATCTCTAATCTCATTAAAATCATCTTTATATATGACAAATAAATCTATATTAGAGCCTTCCCATAAATCACCACTAACCATACTACCAAAAATAAATATAGAAAGAATATTATTATTTTTCTTAAGTGTTTCAGTTACTTCTTTATAGGCATTTTGATAATCTATAATTGATTTTGCCATTATTCTTCCCCCTGCTAGTGTTAGATTTGCATTATTACAATAATTATATAGAATATAAATAAAAACTGCAATAAAGTCTAACCTTCATTGCAGTTTTATAATACTATATGTTATTAACTAAGTATTTCAGTTACAAACTCTTTTGATTTATTATAAATTTCATCATCTACTTCAACTAACATATAAGTTCCATTTTCCCTATATTCTTCTTCTAATACTCTTCCATTTCTATGAAGGAATGAATTAACATCACTTCTATCATAAGGAATTAAGTACTGACATTTTTTCATTTTGTATGGAAGCTTTTCTTCAATAAGCTCTAAAAGTCCATCTAAATTAATACTTTCTTTTGCTGAAATTTCGATAACTTCATATTTAGAACAAGATTTTCTTAACTCTTCTAAAACCTCTTCATTAGCTTTATCAATTTTATTTAATACTAGTATAGTCTCGTTATCTTTAGCACCTAACTCTTCTAATACTTCTTCTACTGCTTCAATTTGTGCTAATGCAGACTCTGAAGAAGCATCTACTACATGACATAGAAGATCTGAATATATAACTTCTTCTAAAGTGGATTTAAATGCCTCTACTAAATCATGAGGAAGTTTTCTAACAAATCCAACGGTATCTGTAATAGTAACTACTCCTTTATTCTTTAGTATAATAGATCTAGTAGTAATATCTAAAGTTGCAAAAAGCATATCTGCTTCAAAAACTTTTTCTTTTCCTTGAATTTCTTTTTGTGCTGCTAAATCACATAGAGCATTTCTAAGGGTTGAATTACCTGCATTTGTATATCCAACTAAAGATACCTTTGGTATACTTTCTTTATTTCTCTTCTCTCTTTGAACTTCTCTATTTTTCTTAATCTTTTTTAGTTCATCGTTTAAATCATAAATAGTTTCTTTTATATGTCTTCTATCTGTCTCTAATTTCTTTTCTCCAGGACCTCTAGTTCCAATACCTCCACCAGTTCTTGAAAGTACTGTTCCAAGACCTTGTAATCTACTCATTCTATACTTTAATTGAGCTAGTTCTACCTGAATTTTAGATTCCTTACTTCTAGCTCTCCTAGCAAATATCTCAAGTATTAATGTCGTTCTATCAATTACCTTTGCTCCTAATGCAGCTTCTAAATTTCTTACTTGTGATCCTGAAAGCTCATCATCAAATATAATTAGATTAGCATGCTTACTTTGTCTTAATGACGCTATTTCGAAAACTTTTCCTTTTCCAATATAAAAGGCTGGATCTACTTTACTTCTACTTTGATAAACTAAATCCAATACTGGTATATCACATGCTTTTGTTAATTCTTTTAACTCTTCTAAGCTTTCTTTTGTATCAGAACCTACTAATATAGCTTTTTCACCTTCATCTTCAGTAACTTCTCTTTCTTTTATTAATTTTTCAATAAATTGTATTTTATCTAAAATATTAATAGAAAGTAGTTGTTCCAAAGAAAGATTTAATTTTTCTTCATAATCTAATAAATCATCAGTTATTGTTATCATTCCTAATGAATAATCAGTTATGTTTCCATTATATACACCGATTGCCATAATAGCATCTAATTTAAGCTTTAATAAAGCTGATAAATCCAAGGCTGATAAATTTGAAAATCCATTTGGATGAGTATGAATTACTCTAACTCCAGATAATCTTTTTTCTCTTATATCTATCATTCCAACTTCTACTGATGTTGAATCACCAATAGCAACTGAAACTACTTTCCCTCTTCTATCTATAGCAACGCTTATTTCTCTTTCTATTATTGAAGATACTCTTGCAATTGTATTTATTATTTCTTGACTACAAACTTCATCCTTAAGAACTTTCATCCTATAAATATTTTCAAGTTCTTCAAGATAAGCTTTTTTAATTCCATCTATATTGCCAAATAT
>JAEZAL010000347.1 GCA_023427705.1 Bacillota bacterium
GTGATTGCAGCTGTTAAAGTTGTCTTACCGTGGTCAACGTGACCGATTGTTCCAATGTTTACGTGTGGTTTACTTCTTTCGAATTTTTGCTTTGCCATTGTAAAATCCTCCTTTAATCTTTGTAATAAACTTTGCCTAGCGTTTTCTAGCTTATTGGTTAATATATTGAGCCCACTGCAAAGATCAAAGCAATTTAATTACAATAATCACAACTAGTGAGCGCTCAACTATATTGGAGCTCACGATCGGGATTGAACCGACGACCTCCGCCTTACCAAGGCGACGCTCTGCCTACTGAGCTACGTGAGCATTTCCATCTTAATTTCGGTTTACATTTTAAATATACCAATTATAAAGTTTACTATTCTTCAAAAAATTTGTCAATAAAAATTTGGCGACTTATTTTTCATAATAGAGACATTTTTCTAACTTTCTCTTAACCCTCTGGAGAGCATTATCTATGGACTTCGCCTGCCTATCTAAATCACAAGCAATTTCTTGATAAGACTTTCCATCTAAATAAGATTGTAAAACCTCCATTTCTAGATCAGAAAGTACTTTAGCCATCTCACCTTCAATATGCTTTATCTGCTCTTGCCCTATGATAAGTTCTTCGGGATCAGTAATTTTTAATTCAGATAAAACATCTATTAGAGTTCTATCTGAATCTTCTTCATATATTGGTTTATTTAAAGATATATAAGTATTTAGGGGGATATGCTTCTGTCTTGTAGCTGTTTTGATTGCAGTTATTATTTGCCTTGTAACACAAATTTCTGCAAAAGCCTTAAAGCTAGTTAATTTATCAGACTTAAAATCTCTTATGGCTTTATATAAACCTATCATTCCCTCTTGATAAATATCTTCCTTATCAGCTCCAATAAGAAAATAAGATTTCGCCTTAGCTTTTACAAAATTTTCATATTTTGAAATTAAATATTCTTGTGCCCTGCCGTCACCCTTCTTAGCCTCTTCAACTACCTCTTCATCTACTTTATTCTCAAATTCAACAAATAAACTTTCTTCATTTCTAGCATTCTCCACTAATATCACCCCTTTTGCCTATTGTATAAATTCCCTAATACTACTTATTATTTACTTCGTCTCATAGCCTCTAATTTTTCTAATATATCATCATCTACATTATCTAATAAGTTATTTTTATTTGATAAATTAGTATTTTTTATTGTTTTACTTTTTATTCTATTCTCTGTATCAAGAACCTCATTGTAAAATTCAATTGAAGATATTCTTACAGCACCTCTTTGAAAAATAGTTTGTTGTTCAAGCCAATCTGATGTAACAACATAAACTTCAAACCTTCTACCTAAATTATGAACTTCTCTTTCTATGTAAGAATCAGCTGTTTCCCCATCTTTAGTAAAAACTATAGTTATATTGTTATTAATGTCTTCCTTCTTTTCAATGCTTCTATTTACCTTATGGGCATCAAAAACTATTATAATTTTACATCCTTCATAAACTGAATAATTATGTAAACTATCTATTAAAGTTTGTCTGGCTCCATCAAAGCTATAATCCTTTTGAAGCTTTAAATTTGGCCAGCTATTAATAACATTATACCCATCTATAAACATTATCTTCACATGGTACCTCTTTGGACTAAACTATTTTGTTAGTCTCCCTTTTAATATTTCATACATCATTATACCACCTGCAACTGAAGCATTTAAAGAGTTTATTTTACCTATCATAGGAATTTTAACTAATTTATCACATTTTTTCAAAGTAAGTTTAGATATACCTCTACCTTCACTACCTATAACCATTGCACATGGTCCACTGAAATTTACTTCATAGCTATACTCATCTCCAGCTATATCTGCTCCGTATATCCATAATCCTTCTTTCTTTAACTCATCTATAGCTGCATTTATATTTGTTACTTTTGCTATTCTCATGTGTTCTATAGCTCCTACTGAACATTTATACACTGTAGATGTAATACCAACATTTCTTCTCTTTGGTATAATAATTCCATGAACGCCACATAATTCAGCTGTTCTTATTATTGAACCTAAGTTATGAGGATCTTCAATTTCATCTAAGATAACTATAAATGGATCTTGGCCTCTCTTCTTTGCTAAATTTAACATATCTGGTATTTCACAATACTTATATGGAGTTACTTGAGCTATAACACCTTGATGATTAGTTCCACCACTCATTATGTCTAATTTTTTTCTATCAACCTCTTTTAATACTAATCCCTTTTCTCTTGCTATATTAATTATAGCTTTTATGGAACCTTCCATATTACCATTAGCAATATATAGTGATTCTATAGTTCTATCACTTTTTAGAACTTCCATAACAGCATTTCTTCCAATAATTAAGTCTTCTCTAGCTTCAGCTTCATTTACCTCATAAGATTTCTCTCTAATATCTGCTACTTTTCTATTATCTTTTAGAGGTTGCTTCTTTTGTCTTTTTTGACTACCTTCAAACATTTCTCTTTCCATTCTGGCCCTCATCCTAGCCTCTCTTGTTCCTTTAGTCATAATAATCACTCCTTATCTATATTATATACCTTTATCACGTTATGTTAACTGTATTTCTGTAGATTTATCTAATATATTAAATAGTCTTTCTTTATTTCCTGTCAAGTATAAATACCCTAACAAAGCTTCAAACCCAGTTGCATTTCTATAATCTATTACACTTGCATTTTTAGGGACAGTTGCAGATTTTGTATTTCTACCTCTTTTATAAATATACATTTCATCTTCTGTCAAATCTGCTTCTATACTATGCATTATCGTTGATTGGCTCTTTGCCTTTACATACTTGATGGCTTCTACATGAATCTTATGTGCAGATAGTTCTGTATTATTTGAAAGTATAAAATTTCTAATATATATTTCAAATACACCATCCCCTATTAATGCTAACTGCAAAGGATTTAATTGTCTAGCTTCTTCCTTACTAAATTCTCTAATTCTTAAATCCTCTAACATATTTTATCTCCTTTAAACAAAGGCTGCATAACGCAGCCTTTATATTAATTTATTTTTTTCCATCTAACACCTTGAGGTGTATCTTCTAAAACTATATTTCTTGCTTTTAAGTCATCTCTAATTTTATCAGCTAAAGCAAAATCTCTATTTTTTCTAGCTTGTTGTCTTTCCTCGATTAACTTTTCTATTTCCTCTTCTAAGCTTCCCTTAGTAGATTTTTGAAGTATACCCAGAGGAGCACCTAGTTCTCTAATTAACTCTAATGCTTTTTCACAAAGTTCTCTTGATGATTCTATTGATACACTTGTATTTATATCTTTTATAAGATCAAATATAGCTGTAATAGCATCAGCTGTATTAAAATCATCATCCATCTTATCTATATATCTTTGTCTATATACATCTAAAGATTTTAAATACTTTTCTTCTTCAGCATCCATTTTATCTTTCTTAACTTCATCAATTAAGTTCTCTAGATTTGAAATAGCATTATACAATCTTTCAACTGAAGATTTTGCAGATTCTAATAAATCATCACTAAAGTTTAATTGTACTCTATAGTGAGCAGATAACATTAAGAATCTAATTACATCTGAATCATATTTTTCAAGAGCATCTCTTGCAGTTAAGAAATTATTTAGAGACTTAGACATTTTTTGATTATTAACATTTAAATATGCTGAATGCATCCAATAGTTTGCAAAAGGCTTTCCAGTTAGAGCTTCACTTTGAGCTATTTCATTTTCATGGTGTGGGAATGCTAAATCCATACCACCTGCATGAATATCTATAGTTTCACCAAGTAATTTCTTAGCCATGCATGAGCACTCTATATGCCAACCAGGTCTTCCTAATCCCCAAGGACTTATCCAAGCTGGCTCTCCTGGCTTTTGAGATTTCCATAATGCAAAATCCATTGGATCTTCTTTTCTTTCATCTATATTTATTCTAGCTCCAGATTGAAGATCTTCTAAACTTTGCTTAATAAGCTTTCCATATCCATCAAACTGCTTAGTTCTAAAATAAACATCTCCATCAACTTCATATGCATATCCTTTTTCAATTAATCCTTCTATAAACTCTATAATATCTTTAATATATTCAGTAGCTCTTGGATTAATAGATGCTCTTTTTATATTTAAGCCATCTGCATCTTTATAATATTCATCTATATATTTATCACCAATGCATGCAACTGTAGTTCCTTCTTCATTAGCTTTTTTTATCATCTTATCATCTATATCTGTAAAGTTTTGAATGAACTTAACTTTATATCCTCTATACTCTAGGTATCTTCTAATTGTATCGAAAACTATAAAAGTTCTACCGTTACCTATATGAAAATAATTATAAACAGTAGGTCCACAAACATACATCTTAACTTCTCCAGGAGTAATTGGAGTAAACTCATCTTTTTTTCTCGTTAAGCTATTATAAATTTTCATTTATTTACCTCCTTATCTAACAGATAATTTATTCTTTTTGAACTCTTCCCTTACTCTATCTATTACATTTTCAATTTTGATATTTTCCATATCAGCTGTTCTAAGTTTGAATTCAACTTCTCCGTCTGAAATCTTTTTACCAACTGTAATTCTCATTGGTATTCCCATTAAATCAGAATCCTTGAACTTAACTCCCGCTCTTTCATTTCTATCATCTAAAACTACGTCAACACCAATTTCTTTTAATTCTTCATATATCTTATTAGCAATTTTCATTTGCTCTTCATCTTTTATGTTTACTGGTATTACGTTCACATGGTATGGTGCTACAGCTAAAGGCCAAACTATTCCATTTTCATCATTATGTTGTTCTATTATAGATGCCATAGTTCTAGTTACACCTATTCCATAACAACCCATAACAAATGGTTTTTCCTTACCATTTTCATCTATAAAAGTAGCCTTCATAGCTTCTGAATATTTAGTTCCAAGCTTAAATATATGACCTACTTCAGTTCCTCTTGATATAGTAACTTTTCCACCACAAACTGGACAATTTTCACCTTCAGTAATATTTCTAAAATCACCTATAGTTCCTTCAAAGTCTCTACCATAGTTTACATTTTCAATATGGTATCCAGTTTCATTTGCTCCAACTATAAAGTTACACATATTAGTAACTTCTTCATCCACTAATAAAGTATCTACATTAATATTTATAGGTCCAGCAAAACCAACTTGTGCATTAGTTGCTTTAAATACTTCTTCTGCTGTAGCCATATTTAAATTAACTACTCCACCTAATGCATTACTTACCTTAACTTCATTTACTTCTCTATCGCCTCTAACCATAACTGCAACTATTTTTCCGTCAGCATTATATATTAGAGTTTTTGCAAATTTCTTTTCTGTTGTTTCAAAGAATTTAACTAATTCTTCTATTGTCTTAATATTTGGAGTTTCAGTCTTAACTAATTCTTTTAAAGCTTCTACTTCCGCCTTTTCTACTGTTGATGGTGCTTTTTCGATATTAGCTGCATAATCACAAGCTGTACAGAATACTACATCATCTTCTCCTACTTCTGACTTAACCATAAATTCTGCAGAATTTGAACCACCAATTGCTCCTGAATCAGCTTCTACTGGTTTAGCATCTAATTCACATCTATTAAATACTTTTATATATGCTTCTCTCATTTTGTTATAAGAAATATCTAATCCTTCTTGATCCTTATCAAAACTATAAGCATCCTTCATTATAAATTCTCTAGATCTCATAACTCCAAATCTAGGTCTTCTTTCATCTCTATACTTAGTTTGAATTTGATAAAGATTTACTGGTAGTTGTTTGTATGATTTAATTTCATTTCTAGCAATATCAGTAAATACTTCTTCATGAGTTGGTCCTAAACAGAAATCTCTATTATTTCTATCTTTAAGCCTAAACATTTCTTCGCCATAAACATCCCATCTTCCAGACTCTTGCCAAAGTTCTGCTGGTAATACTGCAGATGCTAAAAATTCTTGTGCTCCTGCATTATTCATTTCATCTCTTATTACATCTTCTACTTTTTTTAATACTTTTAATCCTAATGGCATATAGTTATATATTCCTGACGCCATTTTTCTTATCATACCAGCTCTTAACATTAATTTATGACTATTAATTTCAGCTTCTGCTGGAACCTCTCTTAATGTTGATACTAACATATTAGACATTTTCATTTCTGATTCCTCCTATTATTCTTATCATTATATTCAAATCTACTATTTCGTTAGATAAAATATTTAAATAACATTTAGGTTTTAATTATAGTTTTGTAAAATAAAAAAGTTCACCCTAATTAATTAGGGCGAACTTATATCGCGGTACCACCTAAATTTGTGCTCTTACAATTTTAACGATATTAAACCGATAGTTTTTACCTACAACTCGAAAGCTGGTTCAAATCCTGTTGAAAATCTTACAGCCAATGAATTTTCTCTCTGAAAAAACGGATTTTACTATTCTTCTTCACTGCTTTAAAACCTATTAAATTATAACTTAATTTATTATATATTCTTGTAAAAGTTATGTCAATATACTAAATCTCCAGATTATATAAGCTTTTCAGCTAATATCAAATCTTCTGGAGTAGTTACCTTAATATTAGTATAGTCACCTTCATATAAATAAACCTTGTTACCATATAATTCAACTACCATAGTATCATCTGTAACTTTTAGTTTTTCTTCTTTAACTTTTCTATGACAATCCTTAATTATATCGAGTTTAAATACTTGAGGTGTTTGAATAGCTACAAGGGTATTTCTATCAGGTGTTGATAAAGAAAAATTCTCATCACTCTTTATCTTTATAGTATCTTTAGGCATAACGCCTGGTGCTGATGCTCCATAAAGTCTTGCATATTTTATACCTTCATCTATTATCCTTTGAGAAACAAATGGCCTTGCTCCATCATGAATTAAAACTATTTCATCATCAATAATTTGTTCTAATGCATTATTTACAGAGTCTTGTCTCTCTTTTCCACCTTCAACTATTAAATCTACTTTTAAAGAATATTTATCTAGTACTTCCTCTTTGCAATAATCTATTTCATCTTTTGGTAGTACTAGAATAATTCTATTTATATCTTTACAATCAGAAAACCTTTTTAATGTATAATATAAAATTGGCTTTCCGTTAATTTCTATATATTGTTTGCTAATGTTAGCACCCATCCTCTTACCTTTTCCACCAGCTAAAATTATAGCACTAATCATTTATACACCTACTTATTCATCTTTTGGTCTTGCGAATATCATTCTTCCGGCTGCTGTTTGCAATACAGATGTAACTATAACTGTAATTTGGTCTCCCATATACCTTCTGCCACCTTCAACAACTATCATAGTTCCATCATCTAAATATCCAATTCCTTGAGTAGCTTCTTTTCCATCTTTAACTACTACTACTTTCATTTCTTCTCCTGGAAGAACTATTGGCTTTATTGCATTAGCAAGTTCATTGATATTAAGTACTGGAACGCCTTGAAATTCAGCAACTTTATTTAAATTAAAATCGTTTGTTATTACTTTCCCTTTTAATACCTGAGCAAGTTTTAATAACTTACTATCTACTTCTTGAATCTCTGGAAAATCACCTTCCCAAATTTGAGTTTCAATATCTAATTCTTTTTGAATCTTATTTAATATATCTAACCCTCTTCTACCTCTATTTCGCTTTAGAGAGTCTGCAGAATCTGAGATATGTCTTAATTCATCAAGGACAAAATTCGGTATAACCAATGGTCCTTCTACGAATCCAGTTTGGCATATATCAAAAATTCTACCATCAATTATTACTGATGTATCTAATACTTTTGGATTACTCTTAACAGTGCTCTTAGACTTTCTATCTTTAATACTATTCTTCCTTAAATTTGTAAGAACATTCGATATATCATCCTTTTTTTCTATAAAAATGCTAGCAAATATTATTGCAAATATTAAATTTACTAACACAAAAAGTATTGGTCCTAACCCAAATAGGTCTATGTGATTTAAGGGTAGTCCTATTAATGATGTTATTATTAATGATATAAATGCTCCCAATATTCCATATATAATTTCAGTCCCCGTGAATTTCTGAATGTTTTTCTCTATATATTCAATAGATTTAACAATAGAGTCATATATACTTGGAGAAATAAAATAAAGAATAATTCCAATTAATAAAGTTAGAAGAGTACGAAAAGATATAATTCCAATTGTTTCTGATAAAAAAGATAAGTTATTAATAAGTTTTATATTTATTAAAACACCACTTAAAATATATCCACTTATTAAACCTATTATTGTAAAAATAACTCTTATAATCTTTTTTAACATTTTTTCACCTCCCATATTATTATGTATTTGTTTAGTTAATTATACCATATAAAGGAATTATCTAAAATGAATAATTATTAAAATCTTATTAATTTAAAAATACCCCCTATAAATAATTGAACAATTAATTTATTATATCTTTAAGTTAATTACTATTTCCTCAACACTATAAAAAATCATAAACAACAGCCGTAAATATTAAGGAGTTGATGTATATGAAAGATATAATTTTTGATAATTTTCAGAATGATGTTAATGACTCTTTATTACGTCATAGAAGCATTTTAGATATAATGACTAAATTAAGTGAAGCTAACGCTAGAGTTAACAGAGCTTTAGCCAAGTCAGTAACAAATTGTGGCTGTATTGAAATTTCTGCTAAAAAACAAGATAATTTTAATATTGATAACACCATAAATACATCTTTAAGCAATCAAATAGAAGGATGTATTTGTGATAATTGTCGTGACGTTATAGAAGCAGAAATAGGTAATAACATATTTTATCTTACTTCTTTATGCAATTGTTTAGACCTAAATTTATATGACATAATATTAAAAGAAGAAAACAAAATAAATGTCTTAGGGAAGTATACCCTTAGATAAGGTTAAAGCAGGCTAACTCCTGCTTTTTTATTATTATCAAATTAATAGGCTTTTATACATAACGCTATTAAATCTCATTTTTTAAGTATATTTGCTCTTTTATTCTCTTAAGCCCACTTCTTATAGCTTTTGCTCTAGCCTCTCCTATTCCATCTACTTGATCTAATGCATCAGTATCAGCATCAATAACATACTTTAGTTCTTTAAAATGCTTCACAAGATTTTCTATTACAGAAACAGGTATTCTAGGAACTTTAAATAATATTCTAAATCCTTTTGGAGAAATTAACGTATCCGTTAATGAAACTGATGAATATCCTAATAGTTTTGCTATTAAATCTAAATCAACTAATTCTTCTGCAGTAAGTCTTTGAATTCCGTTATATATTTCATGATAGTCAAATCCATCTTTACAATAGTCTCTTATTAATAATATTCCATCTCTTTCAATGAATCTTATCAATTCACTTAATTGCATAGATATTAATCTGCCTTCATTTCCAAGTTCAACTATATATCTCTTTATTTCTTCTACTACTCTCATAACCATTTCAGTCCTCTGAATAGCCGTAACAACATCAAATATAGTAGTCAAATCTTGATATTCTAACAAGTTAAGATTATTAATAACTCTATCAAGAACATTTACGTATTTTTCTAAAGTTTGTATTGCTTGATTTGCTCTTGCAAGAATTACACTACTTTCTTGAAGAACATATTTTAAATCTCCTTTATATATAGTTATAATATTTCTTCTTTGAGAAATAGCTATAACTATATTGCCTGTTTGCTTAGCAATTCTGTTTGCAGTTCTATGCCTAGTACCAGTCTCATATGTGGTTAGAGTATGGTCAGGAACTAACTGTGTATTAGCATAAATTATTTTTTTTAAATCGCTACTTAATACAATAGCTCCATCCATTTTAGCTAATTCATAAACATAGGCTGGTGAATATTCGGAATTAATATTAAATCCACCATCTACTAAATTCATAACTTCTTCGTTATCTCCTATAACTAAAAGTCCTCCTGTTTTAGCTCTTAATATATTTTCCAATCCTTCTCTTAATGCCGTTCCCGGACTCATAAGTTTTAATATACTCTTTATTTCTTCATCATCTTTTATTCTCATACACTCACCCACTCTGCTAGAATATCTTACTTATAGCCTCTCTTAAATTGCTTACACCTATTATATTCATACTGCTACTATTTACTTTATCTCTATTTCTTTCAGGAATAATAGCATTCTTAAACCCCATTTTTTCAGCTTCTTTTATTAATCTTTCACAAGAAGATATTGGTCTAATTTCCCCAGTTAATCCAACCTCTCCAATAATAACAGTTCTTTCAATTTTTAATCCTGTATTTTTAACGCTAGAAAGTAGTGATAAAGCTAAACCTAAGTCGCCTGTAGTCCCATCTAAAGTAAGTCCTCCAACTACATTTACATAGACATCATATTTATAAAAAGGTACTCTTAATTTCTTTTCTAGCACTGCTAATATAAGTCTTAATCTTTGATTATCTATACCTACAGCAGTCCTACTAGCTAAATGTGTATTACTTTCACTAACTAAAGCTTGCATTTCTACTAATATAGGTCTAGTTCCTTCCATAATACCTACTACTACAGAACCTTCTTGATTAAAATTAGTATCTTCTAAAAATATTCTCGAAGGATCGTATATTTCCTTTAATCCTTCTTCGGCCATTTCAAATACACCTATTTCACTAGTAGTACCAAAACGATT
>JAEZAL010000320.1 GCA_023427705.1 Bacillota bacterium
TTTAAAGAAGAGTGGGTTTAATATAAATCACTCTTTTTTTATTTTGGTAAATAATAAATGATTCAAATATTATATTATTATAAATTTTTAAATTAAGTACAATTTTATAATGAAAAAATAACCAAATAGTGATATTATTAAATTATATATTTATTATGTAAAAGTAGGAGAAGTATGAATACTGATTTAAATAAATTAATTACAAAAAAAAGAAGAAAAAAATTGATAAAAAGGATAATACTTGGATTATTTATTTTTATATTAGGAATTATTATTTTTATATATAAGGCACCTATTTTTAATTTAAAAAAGATTAAGATAAATGGATTAGTTACAATTTCTGAAGAAAGTCTTCAAGAAAAATTAAAATATAATATAGTGATTAATATTTTTGGAATAGATTATAATAAGATAGAAAAAGATTTAGAAGATAATCCGTATATAAAAGAGGTTAAAATAAGTAAGAATGGTGTTAATAGTATTAATATCAATGTAACTGAAAATAAAATTGCATTTTATCTAGCAAGTGATAATAAAATAAAAACTATAAATAATGATGGAATAATAGTAGAAGAAGTAGACAGTATTAATGAGAGAAGATTGACAAAGTTATCTGGAATTGATGTGTCAGAGAAAACAATAGGAAATAAAATACAAGATGATGATAAGTTATCTAAAGTTTTAGATAACTTCTATAAGATGATAGAGGTTATACCCAAAGAACTTGAAATTTCAGAAATTAATATTTTTGATTTAAATAATATTATTTGTTATGTAAGAGATGTAGAAATAATATTAGGAGATAGTGTTGATTTGATTGATAAGATGAATATAGCATTAAATCTTATAGAACAAGGAACTATTACAAAGGGATATATCAATCTTAGTTTTGAAGGATCACCTGTAATTAAGCAAGCAGATTAGAACGGGGGAAGTTATATGAAGAAACTAACATCGCAAATATTACTAGCGATTGTTTGTGCTTTTTTAGGTTTTTTATTAGCACATCAATTTAAAATGTTATCTGAAAAAAATAAAGCCAATATGACAAATCAAAATTTAAATATATTAGCTGAAATAGAAGCACTGAAAAAAGAAAAAGAAGAGCTAACACAAGTTAATGCATCGTTATCTGACGAATTAAAACAAATAGAAGAGAAGGTTGCTGAAGAAGGGGCTGTTGAAGGAGAAATTAAGAAGCAATTAGATAATGCAAGAATGAATTTAGGATTAGTAGATGTAAAAGGTCCAGGAATAACAATAACCATAACACCGAAATCCAATATATTTGGTTCTAGTAGCGAAAGTTCTAGAAGTGTTTTAACTGAAGATGAAATTGTTCATGTAGTTAATTCATTAAGATATACTAAAGCAGAAGCTATATCTATAAATGATTATAGGCTAACTCCACAAAGTGGAATAAAGAATTCTGGAAATTGGATTTGGATTGGAACAGCTGCAAAGATAGATCCAAAGGAAAAAATAGTAATAAAGGTCATTGGAGATAAACAAGCGCTTAGTGTAGCAGCAAATTTCCAAGGGGTTTTAGATTATGGTGCATTGCAAAATTATTATTGTGAAGTTAAAGAAAGTGATGAAATAATAATAAATAAAACAACTCAATCTTTAAAGAGTGAGTATATAAAACCTGTAGATTAGAAGAAGGGGGGATTAATATGATAGCATTTATAGGACTTTTAATAGGTGTACTTTTAGGATTAGTACTACATGTGAATATACCTGAAACCCTATCTTCATATATTTCTGTTTCAATACTTGCGTGTTTAGATTCTGTATTTGGAGCAGCAAGAGCTTCATTATCAAAGAATTTTAAAGCAGATATATTTATTTCGGGTTTTTTTGGTAATGCAATTTTAGCAGCAGCCCTTGCTTATTTAGGTGATAAGCTTGGTATACCTATGTATATAGCTGCGGTTATAGTGTTTGGAGGTAGAATTTTTGATAACTTCGCTGTTATAAGAAGATTGTTAATAGAAAGGTTAAAAACTCGTAAAAATGGTGAATAAATGAAAATTAATAAAGGGAAAATTTTTATATTATTAGCATCTGTTTTTACAGGTTTTTTAATTGTTAATAGCATTGATTTAAGTGAAGTTACAAAAAGTATTACGTCTTTAAATGCAGTAGATTATAAAAAGGCTGTTGAAGAAAGAAATCAGCTTTATAAGGATATAGATAATCTTAAAAGTCAAAATATTGATTACAGATATCAAATTAGTAAATATGATGATAATGATCCAGAGAAAAGTGAAAAATTAATTGAAGATATGAAGTCTCAATTAATTGACTATGGAGCCTTAAGTGGGATTTCAAGTATAAAAGGATCTGGATTAGTTATTAAAATAGAAGATGGAAATATAAATAAGTTATTAGATACAGATTATCAAATATATAGAAAGATGCTTCATGAAAATGATATGGCACTTGTGTTAAATGATATAAGAAATGCTGGAGCACAAGCTGTAGCAATAAATAATCATAGAATTTTACCTAATACTAGTGTTAGTTGCCATTGGGCATTTATTGGTTTTGAAGATGAAACGAGAGCATTTGCTCCTTTTTATGTGTATGTTATAGGTAATCCACAAGAGATGAAGGCAGCTTTATTAGCAGAAAATGGAGTAATTCAAGGGCTACTATTAAGAGAAATTAAAGTTGAAATAGAAGAAAAAGATGAAATAATACTACCTTCAACAAGACAAAATACAGAAGTAATATATATGGAGAGATATGAAGCAAAATAAATTTTATAAAAACAATAAAATTTGAAGGATTTTAAGTTTTTTTGAAGAATTAATACATTATGTAAAGAAGCTTCTTTAGGAGGATGCACAGTGAGTATTGAAGAAAATTTAAAAGAAATTAAAAAAAGTATACCAAAAGATGTAACACTAGTAGCTGTATCTAAAACTAAGCCTATAGAAGATATTGAATTAGCTTACAAATTAGGACAAAAAGATTTCGGAGAAAATAAAGTTCAAGAGCTTATTTATAAAGAAGAAATTTTGCCTAAGGATATAAGGTGGCATTTTATAGGTAATTTACAAACAAACAAAGTGAAATATTTGGTTGGAAAGGTATATTTAATACATTCTTTATCAAGTATGAAGCTTTTAAAGAAGATAGAAGATGAATTTTCAAAAAAGAATTCTGTTGCTAATCTTTTAATTCAAATAAATATTGGAAAAGAAAATAGCAAAGGTGGAATTTTTGTAGAAGATTTAAATGATATTATTACAGAAGTTGAAAAGTGTAATAATGTTAAGGTAAAAGGTCTTATGGCTGTAATTCCTAAAGGGAATATTGAAGAAAATAGATTTTACTTTAAACAAATGAAATCTATATTCGATAATATAAGTACAGGGGTATATAAGAATATATCCATGGAAGTTCTATCAATGGGAATGACTAACGATTTTGAAATAGCTTTAGAAGAAGGAACTAATTTGGTAAGAATTGGGGAAGGAATTTTTGGGAAAAGAAATGTAGTAGGAGGATTGACAAATGGGTAATATGTTTGGAAAGTTTAAGGAAATTATAGGGCTTGGAGATTATGAAGATGAATTTGACGATTTAGAGGAAACTGAAATTGAAGAAGAAATTCAAGAGGAGATTGAGCCTATGATTTCAACACAAAGAGGTAACAAAGTAGTTAATATTCATACAGCATCTACAGCAAAAGTTATGGTAACAAAACCAACTAATTATGATGATGCTAGAGAAATTGCAGATGCTATTAAAGCAAGAAAAATTGTTTTAATAAATGCAAGTACATTAGAAACAAAAGTTGCTCAAAGACTTGTAGACTTTATAAGTGGATCTTGCTATGTTTTAGGAGCTACTTTACAAGAAATAGAACAAAGAGTTTATTTATTATCACCTTCAAATGTTGAAGTTACAAATGAATTAAAAAATGAATTAAGTTCTAAAGCATTATTCAATTGGAATAAGTAGGAGGAGATTTAGATAGAACTAATTTTTTTACTTATAAGATTATTAACTATAATATTAGAAATAACTATACTATTAGAAGTAATAATATCTATATTTCCTGCAATGAGGGAAAGGGCATTTTATAATTTAATTGTATCATTTAATTATCCGATTTTAAAACCATTTAGAGTATTACAAATAAAGTTATTTAAAAATAATGTAATTGATTTTGCACCGTTATTTTCAATAATGTTATTATCATACATAAGGATGTTTTTTAATGGTTACTAAAGAATTTTTAGTGAAAAATTTTTCGGAAGATGATATAAATGAAGCAATAAAAATATATGAAAATTATAAATTGGCATTTGAAAAAGATATAACTATTTTTTCAAATAGCTTTTGCCCACCTAATATATGGAGCTTTTTTGAAGAAAACTGTCAAAGTAATTATTTTAAAATTGTTACTAATGGGGTATTTGAAGAAGCTGAAAGAAGAATGATAGCATTCAATAATAATTATAATATAAAGTATCCAATAGAAATATTAGAAATAAAGAACAAATCTAATTTTACTAAATTAAAACATAAAGATTATTTAGGAGCAATCTTATCTTTAGGAATTGAAAGAAATAAAATTGGAGATATAGTTGTTAAAGAAGATAAAGCTTATGTACCTATTTTAGAGGATATAAGTAGTTATATTGCAAACAATCTATCTTCTATTGGCAAATCACCTGTAGAGATTAATTTTATAGAAGATTTAGGGGATTTACCATCTGTAGATTTTGAAGAGATTTTAATCAATGTGCCATCACTACGTTTAGATAGTATAGTATCTAAACTTGCTAATGTTTCTAGATCTAAAGCTATAGAATTATTAGATAGTAGTAAGGTGTTGGTTAATTATGTTAAATCTAAAGATAAAAGTCAAGAGCTTGTAAAAGGAACCAGATTGACTATAAGAGGTAATGGAAAGTATATAATTGGAGATATTATTGGTGAAACTAGAAGTGGAAAGCAAAAAATAATAATAAAAAAATATATATAACAGCAGAGGTGATTTTTATGAAGCTTACTCCAATGGATATAAGCAATAAGGAATTTAAAAAAGGTTTTAGAGGATATGATATTGAGGAAGTTGATGAATTTATAAATGAAATCATAGAAAATTATGAAGAAATTTATAAGGAAAACTCAAGACTTAAGGAAAACTTATCTAGAGTGAATGAAAAACTAGAACATTATGTGAAAATTGAAAATACTATACAAAATACATTGTTATTAGCTCAAAATGCTGCAGAGCAAGCAAGAGATGCATCACAAAAGGAATCTGACATGATTCTTAAAAATGCTAATGAAGCAGCTAAAAAAATATTAGATAAAGCACATAATGATGTAGTATCAATAAATGATGAATATGAGAAAGTTAAGCAAGAATTTATTAAGTTTAGAGCGAAATTTAGAAACTTTATGAATGCTCAAACTCAAACTTTTGATGAATTAGAAAAAGACTTAACAAAGAATTATAATGTTTCTGAGCCAGTAGAAAAGATAAAAAGCGAAGAAAATCTAAAGTTATCTCATAAGAATATAGAAGAAAATGAAGAGATTTTTACTGAAGATATGGATGAAATAAAAAGCTTTTTTGCTCAAACAGAATAAAAGAATCCGTTTAAAGCGGATTTTTTTATTTTATTAAAAGTTATCTATTGAGTGTAAAGTTTTGATATATTATAATGTGTTAAGAATTAAAAAAATGGAGATTAATTAATGGATAAATTATTATTAAAAATTACAAATGAAGAAGATATAGGTATGAGGATTGATAAATACCTATCAAATAATATTGAAGGAAAATCTAGATCTTTTATTCAAGGTTTAATAGATTCGGATTCAGTTATTGTAAATAATAAAAATATAAAAAGTAACTATAAGTTAAAAGAAAATGATATTATAGAAGTAGTTATGCCTGAGCCAATAGAATTAGATGTAAAACCAGAGAATATTGAGTTAAATATTATATATGAGGATAAAGATATAATAGTCCTAAATAAACCTCAAGGAGTTGTTGTTCATCCAGCACCTGGTAATTATTCAGGGACATTAGTAAATGGCCTTTTATATCATTGTAATGATTTATCTGGAATTAATGGTGTAATTAGACCTGGAATTGTTCATAGGATAGATAAGGATACATCAGGTATATTAGTTATTGCTAAAAACGATGAAGCTCATAATGTTTTAGCTGAACAATTTAAAGAACATAGTATTAAAAGAGAATATTATGCACTTGTTGAAGGAAAGTTCAATAATATAGAAGGAACAATTGACAAACCATTAGGTAGAAATAAGAAAGATAGATTAAAGATGGCTATAGTTGAAGATGGAAAAAGAGCTGTAACTCATTATAAAGTCTTAGAGCAGTATAATAATAATACCTCTTTAGTTAAATGTATTTTAGAGACTGGTAGAACTCATCAAATAAGAGTTCACATGTCTTCAATTGGGCATCCACTAGTTGGAGATCCTTTATATGGGAGCAAAAAACAAAAATTTAAACTAAGTGGGCAAGTTTTGCATGCAAAAACTTTAGGGTTTATACACCCTACATCTAAAGAATATATGGAATTTGATTCTGAATTACCAAAGTATTATTTAGATTTATTAAATTTATTAAGAAAATAGAGGTGATTAAATGAAGTTAAAAGCAAATTTGTTAGATGATAAAGCCATTAAAAGAACCCTAATTAGAATATCACATGAAATAATTGAAAAAAATAAGGGAGTCGAAAATATAGTATTAATTGGAATAAAAAGAAGAGGATATCCAATAGCTGAAAGAATAGCTAAAAATATAGAGAATATTGAAGGGGTTTCTCTACCTGTAGGTTCTGTAGATATAACACTATATAGAGATGACATAACTGAAATTAAGGATACACCAAGAGTAAATAACGCAAATTTAGGTGTAGATATAGTTGGTAAGAAGGTTATATTGGTAGATGATGTTTTATACACTTGTAGAACTGTTAGAGCAGCAATAGATGCAGTAATGGATTCAGGAAGACCATCACAAATACAATTAGCTGTATTAATTGATAGAGGACATAAAGAACTACCTATTAGAGCAGATTATGTTGGAAAGAATATTCCTACATCTAAGAGTGAAGCAGTAGCTGTTGAGATTGAAGAAATTGATGGCTCTGATTCTGTTAAAATTTATGAAGGAAAATAAGGAGAAAAATATGGAATATAATTTAATTGCTACTACTACCTTTGGTTTAGAAGGTATAACTGCAAAAGAATTGAAAGCCCTTGGCTATGAGGACTTAAAAACTGAAAATGGTAAAGTACATTTTCAAGGAGATGAAATGGATATAGCAATTGCAAATATTCATTTAAGAACTGCAGATAGAATTTTAATAAAAATGGGTGAATTTGAAGCAAGAAGTTTTGAAGAATTATTTCAAGGAACCAAGAATATAAAATGGAGTGACTTAATTCCTGTTAATGGAATTATGCATGTAAACGGGAAATCTGTTAAGTCAACATTACATAGTGTTCCAGACTGTCAATCTATAGTAAAAAAAGCTATAGTAGATAGTATGACCAATTCATACGGAATAACACACTTTGCAGAAGATGGACCATTATATAAAATTGAAGTATCAATATTAAAGGATGTAGTAACATTAACTATAGATACATCTGGTCCTGGGCTTCATAAAAGAGGTTATAGAGAAGAAGCAGGAGCAGCGCCTTTAAAGGAAACATTAGCTGCTGCTATGGTTTTAATTTCAAGATGGAAAGAAAATTTTACTTTAGTAGATCCATTTTGTGGGTCAGGGACTATATTAATAGAAGCTGCAATGATTATGCAAAACATAGCTCCTGGACTATGCAGATCATTTACTTGTGAAACTTGGCCAACTATGGATGAAGATATATTTGAACAAGTAAGAGAAGGCGCAGAAAGGGCTATTAAAAATAAAGATATAAAGCTTCTAGGATATGATATAGATGGAAGAATATTAAAAGTAGCTAGAAGTAATGCAGAAAAAGCTGGTGTATCAAAATATATAGAATTCCATAAAAGAGATTTTAAAGATTTTTCTAATAGTGACAAGTATGGTTTTATAATATCTAATCCACCATATGGAGAAAGATTAGGAGAAAAGAAAGAGGTAGAGGAACTTTATAATATATTTGGTAAGTATAAAAGAAAGTTTTTTAATTGGGACTATAATATATTAACTTCTTATGAAAAATTTGAGGTTCCTTTTGGTATTAAATCAAGTAAGAATAGAAAATTATATAATGGTAAGTTAAAATGTTACTATTATCAATATTTTGATAATGAATTAATTAAGAATGATGGAGATATGGTTATAAACCATATATAAAAGTTATTCTATAGCACAATGAAAACAATAATGGAGCTGTGTCTACAGCTCCATTATTGTTTTATTATTTTGTTATCTTCAAGCTTAAATAAATTATAATCACTTGGTTCAGTATAAATTGTATAATTAGTATTATATATAACCATTCCTGGTTTTGCACCATTAGGTTTCTTTATATTTTTTACTAGAGTATAATCTACTGGAACTTTTGTAGAATTCTTTGCTTTACTATAATAAGCTGCAAGTACAGCCGCTTCTTCTATAGCTATATCAGTTGGGTTATCACTACATAGAATTACATGGGAACCAGGTATATTCTTTGTATGAAGCCATAAATGATTTTTATTTGCAAACTTCAAAGTTAAGTAATCATTTTGAATATTATTCTTTCCTACATAAATATCAAATCCATCAGAGGAAATCAAATGAATAGGCTTAGATGGCTTATCTTTTTTATTCTTTTTAGAATTACCTTTATATTTTAAGTAGCCAGTTTCTATTAATTCTTTCTTTATATCATCTATTTCAGTATAGTTCTCACAATTTAATATATTTGTAAGTACTGAATTTAAATATTCAAGCTCATCTTCATTCTTTTCCAGTTGTTCAATAGCCGATTCTTCTGATTTTTTTAACTTATTATACTTTTTATAATAAAGTTGTATATTTTCTGAAGGAGATTTATTTTCATCTAACTTTATAGAAATATATTCTTCTTCCTCAGAATTATAAAAATTAAGCAAACTTATTTCTTTTTGACCCTTAGTAATCATATAAATATATGAAGTTAATAAATCACCATAAATTTTATATTTTTGTTTCTCATTACATTCATTTAAAATATTATTTAATTTTTTTGATTTATTCTTACATCTATCTATATTTGTAGTTACTAATCTTTGTAAATCTATACTTCTGCTAAGTAACCTATCTTGTTTATCTTTTATTGTAAAAAATTCATCTAATAGAGTATTAGGATTATCGAAATTAATTTTAGAGTAGGTATTTTTATATAAATCTAAATCAATACAATAAAAATCTTTATAAACATCATTTTCTTTATAAATGTTATATGAAAGTTTATTTTGGATATTTTCTATAAATATTTTGAAGAAATTAAAAATATTATAGCTATTTATGTTATCATTATCTTGTAGGAAATTTATATATATACTTCTAGATAATGGTTTTCCTATGCCTGTAAAGACATTTGTGAAGAAATATTCATCTATAACTATTGTATTTTTTTCTAAATACATATTAAAATCATCAAAAGTAAAATTAAATGGATTTAATTTGTTAGAGATTGGAGGATATACATATGTTACCCCAGGGTATAAAACTCTATATGTATTTACATCTGAAGAAATATGTTTAATACATTCCATGATTTTATTATCTCGTTCTCTAACAAGAGTTATATTACTGTGTCTGCCCATTATTTCAACTATCAAAATATACTTGCTATCAAAACCTAGTTCATCAGTTGATTCAATATGTAATTGAACTATTCTATCACCGTTTAATTGAGTAATATCAGTTATTCTACCACCAATTAAATATTTTCTCATTACCATAGTAAACATAGGTGCTTGAAGTGGGTTTGGTTTACTTATATTAGTTAAATGAATTCTGGGAAACTTAGAAGAAGCAGATATTAATAATTTAATATTTTCTCTATCCTTTCTCAGTGTTAAAATTACTTCATCTTTTTCTGGTTGATTAATTTTATCTATTTTACAATTTAATATTGATTTTTTAAAATCATGTACTAAACTATATAAGTAGATACCATCCAAAGCCATAAGTATCATCCTTTCTTTGGTAATAACATAAGGATAGTATAACATTTAACAGTGAG
The DNA here is from genome assembly GCA_023427705.1 of Bacillota bacterium. Taxonomy (GTDB): domain Bacteria; phylum Bacillota; class Clostridia; order Clostridiales; family Clostridiaceae; genus Clostridium. The sequence goes on from JAEZAL010000320.1 coordinate 10,222, forward strand.
TTTTATCAATGGAATATAAGCTAAAAGGAGGGATTTTATGAATTTTGTTAAAATGCAAGGGTTAGGCAATGATTTTATTTTGATTGAAGATACTGAAGAGTTGTTAATTAATAGAGAAGAGGATCTTGCTAAGCAAGTTTGTCATAGAAGATTTGTGATTGGTCCAGATGGATTAGTTATAATAAGTAATTCAATTTTGGCTGACTGGAAGATGGTTATTATAAATAGTGATGGCTCAAGAGCTAATATGTGTGGAAATGCAATAAGATGTTTTGCAAAATATTTATATGAATTTAAGAAAATAAATAAAAATGTATTAAAAATCGAAACAGGTGACGGAATTAAATCTGTTAATTTAGATATTGAAAATAATAAAGTTTCATTAGTTAAAGTTAATATGGGTAAGGCTAGTTTTAAGGGAGAAGATATATTATTAAGAGATAAAGAAGAGTTAATAAATGAAGAAGTTACTATTAATGATAAATCCTATAAATTGACTAGCTTATTAATGGGTGTACCTCACACGATATTAATTAATGAAAATGATGAATATTCAGTTGAAGATGGTAAGATAATAGAAAAGTATGATTTATTTATTGAAAAAACCAATGTTAATATAGTAACTATATATGATAAAAGTCGCATAAAAGTACAGACATGGGAAAGAGGAGCAGGTGCAACTCTAGCATGTGGAACAGGATGTTGTGCATCAGTAGTTGCTTTAAATAAGCTTGGAGTATGCTCTGATAAAGTTAAGGTTATGACCTTAGGAGGAGAGCTAGAAGTTCAGCTTCATGGGGAAGATGTATATATGATTGGTGAAGCTAAATTTATATGCAAAGGAGAATTATTGTAGTAAGAGGTAAAAAATGAATTATAAAATAAAAAAGAGGTTTGTCCTTGTAATCCTAAGTATGTTATTAACCAATATGTTATATGGATGTAAAAGTAAAATTGAGGATAGAGAAAAAATTCAGATAAATAGTGGTTCAATTGTTATTGAAAATAATGATAATTATAAAGTCTATAATTTAAATAACAATAAATATGAGATTGTAGAAACGAATTATGTAATTACTTCATATGATTCAAAAAGTAATAACTTTATATTTAGTGAAAATGGAAATTTTAAAGTAGATTATTTAGGAGAAGAAAAAGTAATAGATAATACAAATGATATTTTTTCACCGAAATTATCTCCAGGAGGAGAGTATTTAAGTTATTTTGTTAAGGATATATATCTGAATTTAAAAGTAAAAGATTTGAATGAAGATGAATATTTGGATGTTAATAGCAAAGTATCTGTATCAGGTGAATTAATTGATTGGTTAGATAGTGAAACTTTAGTTTACTATGGAATTGATGATAATAAAAATAATGGGATATATATTTATGATGTTAAAAGCAATGAAGAAAAATTTATTTATAAGTTAGATTCAGGTTATATTGAATACTTAAAGGTTCTAGAAAATGGAGTAGTATTTTTACAAGAAAAAGAAGGGAAACAAAAATCATTAAAGTTTATAAATAAAAATGGAGATTTAAGTGAGTCAATAGATAATGTAGTTGAAATAAGTGATGTAGAATATACAGAGAGTGGAATATATATAATAGGTAAAATTGAAAACAATAATTATTCCTTATACCAATATAATGATGGGAAAATGAAAAGATTAGTATATGATTTTCCTAAAATTATAAATTTAGATAAAGGATTATCAAAAGATATAAATGGGAATATTTTGTTTATTGGTGGAGAGGAACCAGGCATAGAAAGAGTATATATTAGTGAAGATGGCACAATAAGTGAATTAAGTAATAGTGAAGGAAATTATTATTTTATTAACTATCATTAAGGGTATTTATAAGAAATTATAAATATCCTTTTTTATTTAATTAAAATCTCTATAATATAAACTCAAAAAAGTAAAATATTATAATTAATTAGAAAATAATGTATAAAAAGTGGTTAGAAGGATAAAAATCTAAAATGGTGATTTAATATGAATAAAATAAACTTGTTTGAAATTGATTTAAATATAGCAAGAAAATTGGGTAGTAATAAGATTAAAGAAAGATGTATTTTACCAGTAAAGATTAATGGAGAAAATATATTAATACTTTCAAATAATAGTAATTTAGAAAATAAAGATGAAATTGAATTTATTTTTAATAAAAAGGTTAGTGTTGTTCAAGAAAAAACTAACTATATAGAAGATTTAATTTATAAGGTTTTAATAGGAAAAGAAGAAAAGCTTTTAGAGATATTGTTATCAAAAGCTATTTTTGAGAGAGCTTCTGATATACATTTAGAACCAATAAGAGAAGAGGTATTTATTAGAATAAGAATAGATGGAGTATTAGTACCATTTTGCAAAATTAAAATGGAAGAGTATCAGAAGCTTCTATCAAAGATAAAGATTATAGGGAATATGGATATAACTGAAAAACGTAGACCTCAAGATGGTAAAGCGTTTATAAAAATAAAGGGAAAGGATTATGATTTAAGATTATCAACAATTCCTATTGTATATGGAGAAAAGCTAGTAGTTAGAATTTTATATGGAGAGATTTTTGAACATGATATTAGCCAAATTAATATAAATAATTATCAGAGAGAAAAATTAAATAGAATGATTTCGGCTAAAAATGGACTTGTTTTAATAAATGGTCCAACTGGAAGTGGGAAATCAACAACATTATATTCCATTTTAAAAGAAATAAACAAAAAAGAAATTAATATAACTACTTTAGAAGATCCGGTAGAAGTTTTAATAGAAGGTATAAATCAAGTTGCTTTAAATAGAAAGGCTGATATTACATTTTCTACTGGACTCAGAAGTATATTAAGGCAAGATCCTGACGTAATTATGATAGGGCAAATAAGAGATGAGGAAACCGCAAATATGGCAGTTACAGCGTCACTAACAGGTCATAAGGTATACTCTACAATACACACTAAAACACCAAAGGAAGTTTATTTTAGGCTTGAAGATATGGGAGTTAAATCATATTTAATACGAGATTCATTGATAGGAATAATTTCTCAAAGGTTAGTTAGAGTATTATGTTCAAATTGCAAGGAATTTGATATAGATATTAATTTTAATAATAAAAAAATATCTATTTATAAATCAAATGGATGTAATCATTGTAATTATTCTGGATATAAAGGAAGAAAATCAGTAAGTTCAGTAGTTTATATAGATGAAAAAGTCAAAAAAATAATTTCAAATATTTACCAGGAAATAAAAGAACTTAGTAACGATGAAATGATAGTAAATCTATATTATTTACTTGAAAATGGATATATATCTTATATAGATTATAATAATTTTTTGTTAGAAGAGGATTTAAATTATGATAAAAATAAAATCATTATATAAAAAGATTAACTATAGTGATTTGGCATTAATATCAGGAAATATTGCAATGTTATATAAAGAAGGAATTTCAATGCTTATGATTATAGATTTACTTAATGAACTACCTATAAGTAAGAGTTATAAGGAAAGCATGAGTAAATCTAAAAGGTATATATTAGAAGGTAAATCATTAGAAGAATCTTTTAAGAGTTTTGGTGATTTATACCCAGACTTTTTTATAGGAATGGTTTCTATGGGAGAAAAAAGTGGTAATTTATATAAGGTTTTAAAAGGATTAGAAGAATATTGTAATAAAATTACTTTTATTAATAGCACTATAAGGAATGTTCTTTCCTATCCATTACTAATTATGATTTCCACTATATGTTTATTTGCTTTTATAGTGCTTTTTACAATACCAATATTATACGACTTCTTTAATAGTTTAGGTAGAAATGTACCATTTATATGTAAGCTTTCATACGATCTTTCTAATTATATAAAAGAAAATCCTATTTACTTTATGATTTACATAATTAATTATTGTGTATTATTACCATGGTTTTTATGTAAATATTATTTAAAAAATAAATTAAGAGCATTAATTAATAAAATTCCTGCTTACAATGATTTTATTGAGTATACATTTATTCTATTGTTATCAATTATTATACGAAGTGGAGTTAATCTATCTGAAGGTCTTATCTATGCTTCAAATAGCTTTAAAAATAAAGATTTAAAACAAAGGTTTAGTTATTTAAATTCAGGTATATTAAATGGAGATTCTATTTCAACTACTTTAGGAAAAACAGGCAATTACTCTAAGTATACACTTTCCATTGTAAAGTTAGGGGAAGAAGGTGGGTCTATTGATGAAAGACTAAACTCCTTATCTTTATATTTAGAAAAAAAATTATTATCAAATATAAATAGAGGTATAGCTCTTTTACAACCAGCATCAGTTATATTTATGGGAGGTTTTGTTATTATATTTTTAATTGTTTTTATACTACCACTATTTTCTGCAATGTATGAGGTAGGTTTTTAATGAAAAAAGCTTATACATTAATCGAATTAATTGTAGTTTTATCTGTAATAACTATTTTTTCTTCCATAGTTATAGTTAATATAGTAAAAGTTAAAGAAAACCTTGATGAAATAGAATTTAAAAATTTAGAAGCTGAAGTAAAGTCTTTATTAAGCTTTGGAAAAGCATATTGTAGAAAAAATAAGGTGCCAGGTCAAATATTAATTGGTTCTGATAGAAAAACAATAGAATTTTTAGTTACTAATAGTCTTTCTCCTATAAGAAAAACAATTAAAGTTAAGGATGGTATTCAAATAGGAAGCAATTTTTCTTCTTCTGGAGATATTAAAACTGATAGTAATAATATAACTGATGAAGGATTTATTAAATCAGCAGGCACAATAGTTATAACTAATAATAAGAATAAGAGAATAGATATTACTATAAGTGTAGGAAATGATATTATTAGAAGTTATACAAATGATGAAGAAGAAGGAGACATTATTAGATGAAAAAAGGAAGTACTTTAATAGAAGCAGT
>JAEZAL010000035.1 GCA_023427705.1 Bacillota bacterium
CAAATTTTTCTCCCTCAAGTATAGGACACATAAATGCAGGATGACCACCTATTGAAAAATATATTTCTTTATCATCTAGGTTTATAACCTTATAACCAACCTTAACTCCGTTTTCTAATAATTCATAAGAAAGTCTTAAAGAAAATTTATATGGATAAACTTTCAAGGTGTCTTCAGACCATAAAAGCTCAAATACAATATGATTATCATCCTTTTCAATCATTTTAAATTCTTTTGTTCTTGCAAGTCCATGTTGAGGAAGTTCATATTATTTTCCTTCAGCAATATATTTATTATTTAAAACTTTACCTACGATTGGAAATAATATAGGAGAGTGATATTTCCAATATTTTTCGTCACCATTCCATAAATATTCAGTATTATCTTTTTTTGAAGATAAGCTAGTTAGCTCACCCCCAAAAGTTCTTGTTGATATTTTAATATTTTTATTTTCTAATGTATATTCCATATGAACACCCCTTTAAACGTAAACATTATATAGAAATTATACTATAATGTACGTTGTTAAGAAAGAATTAACTTATTACACTTATAAATTTTAAAATAATGTAGTATTATATATTAATGAAAAAGATAATACTTATTAATGTGGTGATTTAATGGGAAAAGGAAATGAGAATAAAAAATCTATTATAGATGGAATAGTATATTTTATAGTAAAGGTAAGAGATGATGATATTTTTGCATTAGGAGCTCAATTAGCATATTACTTAATGTTATCATTTTTTCCTTTTTTAATATTTTTAATGACTGTAGTTGGATTCAGTAGGTTAAATTCTGCAGATATACTTGAGGGGCTAAAAGCATTTCTACCTAATAATGTATTTACTTTAATAGATGCAATAGTAGTAGAATTAGTAGATACACAATATGCAGGATTACTAGGAGCATCTATTGCTCTTACTGTTTGGTCAGCATCATCAGGATTTAGAGCTGTTATTAAAGGGATGAATAAAGCTTATAATATTAATGATACTAGATCTTTTATAAAAAGAGCTTTTATAGCTATAATTTTTACTATGGCATTAGTTTTAATGATAATGCTAACATTAACAATGCTAGTATTTGGTGAACTAATAGGAGAGTATATCTTATCGGTGCTTCCTTATTTAGATATACTTTCTAATATATGGAATATGAGCCGATATATCATAGTTATTTTTATGATGATAATGATATTTGCTTGTATTTATAGATATGCTCCAGCAAAAAAAATACCATGGAAAGAGGTGTATCCAGGAGCAGTGATAAGTACATTAGGATGGATAGTAGCCTCACTAGCATTTTCATATTATATAAATAATATTGCTAATTATTCTAGGATATATGGAAGTGTAGGGGCGATATTTGTACTTATGACGTGGTTATATATTACATCGCTAATGCTGATAGTTGGAGCAGAATTTAATTCAGCTGTAATAGTAAAAAGAAATTATAAAAGAATATAAACTTTACAAATCCTGAATAGAAAAAATCTAAGTGGATATAATCAAAGAAGAAATATTCAGGAGGTGTAAAATGAACAAAATTGTATTGCTAGGTAAATTAATAAAAGACCCTGAACTTAGAACCTTAGAAGAGAGCAATAAAGTATTTACAAGGTTTATTATTGCAGTAGATAGAAACTTCAAGGCTCAAGATGGAACAAGAAAAGCGGATTTAATTCCGGTTACTTTTTGGGGAAGAAAAGCAGAAGTAGTATGTCAATATTTAAAAAAAGGTAGCTATATAAGTTTAAGTGGTAGATTAAGAACTGGTAGTTATGAAGATAAGGACGGTAATAAAAAATATATCGCTGAGGTCGTAGCTGAAGATTTTAAATTTGTAGGTAGTAGAAAAATAGAGCATGAAAATAACTCATTAGATAATAACTTTAATGAGTTAGCAAATAACTAAAATTTAAAGTAAATAGGAGCTGTATTGATTAATCAATACAGCTCCTATTTATTATTTAAATAGCACCTTTACTTAATACAGTTGCTTTATTTTCTCCATTTTGAATTCCTTGCATAATCTTAACAGAAGTAGATACATCTCCAATTAAAATTCCACCAACTAATTTATTGTTTTGGAAGAATAATTTTGAGTATTTATTATTTAATGAATCAACATAACCTACTTTTTCTAATGTTGGATCATCGAAATTAATAGTTCCTGCAGAGAAGACTTGAGTATCCATTGCTTGGAATATTGTTGATGACACAAACTTTTCGAATTTAGTTTTATCTCCAGTTGCATTAGCACCAGCTACTTTACCCATTTCTACAGCAGCAGGCCAGTTTCCATAATATATACCATCATGTTCTGCAACATCACCACATGCAAAAATATCAGACATATTTGTTTGCATATAATCATTAACTACAATTCCTCTATTACATTGTATTCCAGAAGGTTGTGCTAAGAATATATTAGATCTAACTCCAACAGAGAATATAACTGCATCAGCATCTATAACTTGTCCATTATTAAGTTGGATTGATTTAACACCATTCTCATCAGCATTTATAAAGTCAACTGCAGTTCCTAGTAGAACTTGAACAGGAGTTTTCTTAACTAAGCTTTCAAATAACTTAGATCCATCTGTATCTAATTGACGAGGTAACATTCTATCAGCTAATTCAACAACTGTAACATTAATATTACGTTTTTGAACTTCCCAAGCAGCTTCTAATCCTAATAATCCACCACCAATTATAACTACATTCTTAGTTTCTGGTAATTCTTCTTTAAGAGCATTAATATCAGCCACTTTTTTAATAGTATGAATACCCTTTACTGTATTATAAGTCCAAGAATTAATTTCAACTTCAGAATCATTTAGTTTAACTTTAGTAGGTGGAACAAAGTTATAGCTACCATTAGCTAAAATTAATTTATCATAATGAACACCTTGTTTATTATCTAATCTTACTAATTTATTTTCTCTATCAATGCTATCAACATTTACACCAAGAATTTCTATTATATTATTTTCTTTGTACCAGTTAGCTTTCGCAAGGTAGAATGAGTCATCAATCTCCTCAGTGATTAAGTCAGATAGTTGAGTTCTTACATATGAGTGTACTGGCTCATTAGAAATTAATTTAATAATTGCACTTTCATTTCTTTCCTTAATAGCTTTTGCAGCGTAGAATCCTGCAGCTCCATTACCTATTATGACATAGGTTTCTTCTTTATCTATCTTATAAGTTGATACCTTTCTTTCCACTTCTACAAAGGCATCACTTCCAGCACCACATACAGAGCAGTATTCAGGAACATCTTCAGACTCAAATATTTCACCACAGATTACGCATTTCCAAAGCTTTAATCCACCTTTAGATTCATTTGATGTATTATTTTGTTTGGTTTCTTTTGCAGTAGCATCAGGCTGAGCTGTAAGCTCTTTTTCACCAAGTAATACTTTTCCAAAGTTTAATCCAAACTCATAAGTTTGTACTAATTCTTCATCTGATGGTTTAAAGTTAATTTTAAGACTTGGGTAAAGCTTCATATTTAATTCTTTCATTCTAGTTTCCATTCTTGGAATAGCTTCACCACTCCAGCCATATGAACCAAAGGCTGCAGTTAACTTACCACCATGAATTATAGGATTTAATTTTGAAAGAATATCACGAATTGGTTCAAGTAATTCTGCTACTATAGTAGGTGAACCACATAAGAATCCATCAGATTCTGCAATACTAGCAACGATATCATCTAATTCATGTTCAATAGCGTTAAATAATCTAACCTCTATATTTCCAGCAGCTTCTATACCTTCAGCAATTTTCTTAGCTAAAGAAGCTGTATACCCATAAGCTGATACATAAGGAATAGTTACTATCTTCTTTTCATCAGCAGAAGGAATTTTTACAGTACTCCATGTTCTATAATATTCAACAATTTCCATTGGATTTTCTACTAAAACAGGACCATGACCTGGTAGAATCATATCTATTTTTAAGTTCTCTATTTTTCTAATAGCCTTTAATACATATGATTTATAAGGTCCAAAAATACAATCAAAATAATATTTTAATGCTTCCATATAATTTTCTTTATTTTCAACGTTACTATTTAGTACCGCTTCAGATGAATAGTGTGATCCAAATGAGTCACAATTAATTAAAACTTCATCTTCTGGAATATAAGTGTAAATTGAATCTGGCCAATGTAGGAAAGGTGCTGATATAAATTGTAATGTTTTATTACCTAAACCTATAGTATCACCATCAGTAACTGTAATTGATTCAAACTCTCTATTAGCAATTTTTCTCATAAATTTTATAGCTGGTGCTGAACCAACAATCTTTGCATTTGGTGAAAATTCTAACAATTTTGCAACTGATCCAGCATGGTCTGGTTCTGTATGATCAACAACGATATAATCTATCTTAGTAATATCTACATCTAAATCTTTAAGTCTTTCAAGATATTGATCAAAAAATTCAACTTTAACTGTTTCAAAAACAGCTACTTTTTCGCTTCCTTTAACTACGTAAGAATTATAACTTGTCCCATACGGTGTGTACATAATTATATCAAAAACTCGTAAGTTCGGGTCTAAAGCTCCAACCCAGTGTATATCCTTTTTTAATTCTAGTGATTTCAAGCTAACACCTTCCTTTAAATAAATATTAATTAATAACTACTATTATAAAGTTATTATATGTCTAATTATTAACAATATCAATAAGAAAATATTGAGTTTTTATTAAAATTGCATTTTAAAAGCAAATTTTTATGAGGCATAGAAATAATTAATATAAAAACAATTAAATAAAATGCACCATAATAATATAATATATTCTATAAATTTTAAGTAATTATAAAGAAAAGTATTAAATTTCAGTAATAATTTTAAATATATGTAATATTTAATTTTAATTATATATACATATTAAAAAAATAAATATAAAAACTCCTTTAACAGTTGAATTTTGTTGAAATCTAAAGAAATATTTTAGTGTTGTTACAAACATAGTTTGACATAGTTTTAAGAAAAACTATGATAATGTAATATTGTGTTAGTTATTAAATAAATCTTTACAGGGAGAGGGTAATATTATGTATATTGTTGATAGCCTATATAGTAATAGCCAAAATAATAATAAAGAAGTTAAATATTCCTTTAGGATAATAGAGGAGAAATTTAATTGCGGACAAGCTTTTGGGATTGAAGTCGAAAGACAAGATTTAATAGAAGGTAAAGTTGTTCAAATTGAAAGGGATTTAATAAATAAAATTTCTAATAAGGAAGAAAAAGTTAAGGCATTGTTAGACTTAGTTTATAAACATCAAGTATCACCTATTCATCTTGTTGACATATTAGGGGAATATGTTGATGAGTACGTTTCTGATTTTAATGTATAAATGATAGAAAATAAAATCATATATATAGTAAACTATATATAAAGAGGTGATTTTATGATTATTGGTATTGGAACAGATATAATTGAAATAGACAGAATTGAAAAGGCTATTAATAATAATAAGAACTTTTTAAGCAAAATATTTACTGATAATGAAATCGAACTGTTTAGAGAGAGAAATATGAGAATAGAGGTTATAGCGGGAAATTTTGCGGTTAAAGAAGCTATAAGTAAAGCCATTGGAACAGGGATCAGAGGATTTTCGTTAATTGATATTGAGGTTTTAAGAGATGATTTAGGAAAACCTATAGCATATTTAAATAACAATGTTGAGAAGATTATTAATAGAAAGTATAGATTAAATGTGTCTATATCACATAATAAAACTTCTGCAGTAGCTTTTGTTATATTGGAGGGAATGTAATGGAAGTATTGTCTAGAGAGGGATGTAAGTTATTAGATAAATATGCTATCGATGAAATTGGAATACCAAGTCTTGTTTTGATGGAAAATGCAGCAAATGAAATTACTAAGAAAATATTAAATCTAGATGAAAAATTTATAATTTTTTGTGGCAATGGAAATAACGGTGGGGACGGTTTAGCAATTGCAAGAAAATTAATACTTGAAGATAAAGATATTTGTATAGTTATAGTAAGTGATAGTGATAAATATTCAAATGATTTTATGGTAAATATGAATATTTTAAAAAATTTAACTAGTAATTTTATATATATAAAAGATATAAATGATATATCTAAATTAAATAAGGTTGCAAGTAATTATAAAATTGCAGTGGACTGTATATTCGGAGTCGGGTTAAATAGGGTTTTAGATGACTTCTATATAAAAGTTATTGATTATATAAATGATAAATGGGAATCAATAATTAGTATAGATGTACCATCAGGGTTAAATTGTAATAGTGGGGAAAAAATGGGTGCTTCAATAGTAGCAAGTAAAACTTATACTTTTGAGGTTATTAAAAGAGGATTTATTGAATACAAAGCATTATATTATTTAGGGGAAATTGAAGTTTTAAAAATAGGAATTCCAAAGTGTATAAAAAAAATTAACTCAGAAAAAACGTATCTTTTGAATAAAGCTGAGTATGGGAAATTATTGAGGAAGAGAAGTAAATATGGTCATAAAGGAATGTACGGAAAAGTTGCTATTTTAGCAGGTAGTAGGGGATATACAGGTGCAGCGTATATTGCTACTGAAGCCTGTGTAATGGCAGGAGCAGGACTAACTACTTTAGTTACAACAGAATATGTTCAAGATAAATTAAGTAGTAAGCTTGTTGAAGCAATGACAGCTAACATTGAAGATAATTGTGGGTTAAAAGATTTATTTAACAATGTAAATGTAATTGCTATTGGTCCAGGCATTGATAATGAAAATAGATATAAAAATCTTCTTCTTGAACTAATTAATTATGATAATAAGAAGTTTGTTATTGATGCAGGAGCATTTAAGTTAGTAAAGAATAATAAAGAAATAATGAACGGAATAAAAGAAAGAGCTATATTTACTCCACATCCAGGAGAGATGGCAAAGCTTATAGATAAAAGTGTGGAGTATGTTGAAGAAAATAGGGTAAATGTTGCAAAGAAGTTTGCAAAAGAAAATAAAATTGTAGTTTTATTAAAAGGGTATAACACTATAATTACTGATGGGGAGTATGTTTACATAAATAGTAGTGGTAATAGCAAGATGGCTTCAGGAGGTATGGGGGATTGCTTAACTGGAGTTATATCAGCTCTTTTAGCTCAAGGGTATTCAACCATGGAATCAGCTTTAGTTGGGGCTTATGTTCATGGAGTAGCAGGTGAGATGGCTTCGGAGGGTAAATATTCTACAACAGCATCTCAAGTAATTGAAAATATATCAAAAGCTATGAATTATATATGAATAAATTTTAATTGTATTTAATATTAGTAATAATAAATAACAACATCCAAGGAGGATATAATGAAGAAAAAATTATTACTAATGCTTTTGGTAGCTATACCTATAATATTAATTACTTTAGTTATTGTGCTAAGAATGACTGCAGAGCCAAATAATGATGAAATAATTAAGTCATTAAAGGAAATTAAGGCATATAAGACAGAAATAGAATTTGTCATTAAAAATTCTAGAGATGAGGAAAGACAAGAAGCTATTCAATATTATAAAAAAGATGTTGGTGGCAAAATAGAATTTGGTGAAGATAGAAGTAAGATTTACAAAGATGGCATGATCTTAGTTAAGGATAATATATCTAACAAAGAATACAGTATAAATGACAGCATAAATGATTTATATTCATTAAGTTTTTTAAACAAGTTATTATCATATCCTATCAATAATAAAGGAATCCAAGATGGACAAGAAGAATGGGGAGAAACTGAATATATTGTTTTTACTAGTGAATTATTCTTAAAAAATGATAATTTAGACAAGGTGAAAATTTTTATTGATAAGCAAAAGAAAATCCCTATAGGAGCCATTATATATGATAAGAAGGATAATGACAGAGTAAGAATAGTATATAGAAACTTTGAAAAGTTAAAGGAAATAGATGAGGAATTATTAAAATAAAAAATAAATACCAGTTCAATATTTAAAAATTCAATTATTACGAGTTGAGAAATTAGAAAAATCGAAGTACATATGGTGAAATTAGTAAAATTACTAATAAAATTAATGAGAAATTTAAGAATATAATAATTATTCAAAAAAATAAACATATTTTTTGACAAAAGGACATAATTTGCAATATAATTTATTTATACATAGATCCTTTACTACCTGGAGGCAAATTATGTCTAAAAAAGTTGTTAATATAAAATTTATGAAAAATAAAGCTAAAATTAAAAAAAACAGTCAATTTATTGAGTGTTCCCTAATAGAATATAAGAGAAAGCAATTAAATATGGATGTTTTTGAAATTATGAAAGAAGGTTATAAAGAAATGGCTATGATTAATTTAGAACTTTCACAGCTTTCTTTCGAATGTGAGAACGCAGTTATTGATGAATATGAGAACTGGCTTTGCGGAGTGTGATATTTCTAATGACGACTATGGTAGTAAAAAGAGGGGATATTTTTTATGCTGATTTAAGTCCTGTAATTGGATCGGAACAAGGTGGAATTAGACCTGTAATAATAATTCAAAACGATATAGGTAATAAATATAGTCCAACAGTTATTGTTGCAGCTATAACATCACAAATAAATAAAGCTAAGTTACCAACTCATGTTGAAATTTCTTCAGAAGAATATGGATTAAATAGAGATTCTGTTGTTTTATTAGAACAGTTAAGAACTTTAGATAAGAAAAGATTGAAAGAAAAGATAGGTCATATGACTGATTCTGATATGAGAAAGGTAAATAAGGCATTATTAATTAGTTTGAATTTAGCATAATTATTATTCAAAAATGTTTTGTTTAGATAATTTAGTATATTAAATACTTAAGAAACCCATATTGGGTTTCTTTTATTATGTTGATTTTTAAAGAAAAGTGATATACATTATATTAATAGTATATCACTTATAAAAGAAAAACAACTATTTTTATATAAATTATACAACATTAGTATATACAAAATAAAAATTGTATGCTAAAATAATTTTGTCAAATATAGCATAATATATTTACAGGCAAATAAATCTTAGGAGGAAGACAGATGATTAAAAATGTTGAAGAATTAAAATCATTAGCCAAAACAGTTCGTAAGGACATAATTTCTATGTTAACAGAATCGCGTTCAGGACATCCAGGTGGTTCATTATCAGCAGCTGATATATTAACTACATTATATTTCGGAGAGATGAACATAGATCCAAATAATCCTAAGGATGAAAACAGAGACAGATTTGTATTATCAAAAGGTCATGCTGCTCCTGTATTATATAGTGTGTTAGCTAGAAAAGGTTATTTTCCAGTTGAGGAATTAAATACATTAAGAAAGATTAATTCTAGATTACAAGGTCATCCAAGTATGAAATGTTTACCTGGAGTTGATATGTCAACAGGCTCTTTAGGTCAAGGGATTTCAGTATCAGTTGGAATGGCTTTAGCAGGTAAACTTGATAATAAGAATTATAGAGTATATACTCTTTTAGGTGATGGGGAGTTAGAAGAAGGCCAAGTTTGGGAAGCATCAATGTCAGCAGCTCATTATAAATTAGATAATTTAACTGCTTTTGTTGATTTTAATGGACTACAAATAGATGGTGAGATAACAAAAGTAATGAATCCTTCACCAATTGATAAGAAGTTCGAAGCTTTCGGATGGAATGTTTTAGTTATAGATGGACATGATATAAAAGCTATTCAAGATGCAATAGAAAAAGCAAAAAATACTAAAGGTAAACCAACAGTTATAATTTGCAATACTGTAAAAGGTAAGGGTGTTTCTTTCATGGAAAATCAAGCAAGTTGGCATGGAACAGCACCAAGCAAGGAACAATGTGAACAAGCATTGACAGAAATTGGAGGTAACAACTAATGAGTAATAAAATTGCAACAAGAGAAGCTTATGGAAAAGCATTAGCTGAATTAGCTAATGTAAATGAAAATATTGTGGTTTTAGATGCTGACCTATCAAAATCTACAAAAACTGCAGATTTTAAAGCTGTATGCGAAGAAAGATTCTTTAATATGGGAATAGCAGAATCTAACATGATGGGAGTTGCAGCAGGATTATCTACTTGTGGAAAAATTCCTTATGTAAGTACTTTTGCTATGTTTGCAGCTGGAAGAGCATTTGAACAAATAAGAAACTCAATTTGTTATCCTAAATTAAATGTTAAAATATGTGCAACTCATGCTGGATTAACAGTAGGAGAAGATGGGGCATCTCATCAAGCTATAGAAGATTTATCATTAATGAGAAGCATTCCTAATATGACTGTAATATGTCCTGCAGATGCAATAGAAACTGCTGCTGCAATAAAGGCAATTTCTGAGTATAATGGACCTTGCTATGTTAGATTGGGAAGAGCAGCTGTTAATGTAATAAATGATAAAGATACATATGAATTTAAAATTGGTAAGGGAGTTACTTTAGCAGATGGAAATGATGTAACTATTATTGCTACTGGAATTATGGTAGACGTTGCATTAGAAGCTAAAGAAGAACTGAAAAAAGAAGGTATTAATGCAAGAGTTATTAATATTCATACATTAAAACCGATAGATAAGGAAATTTTAGTTAAAGCAGCGAAAGAAACTGGGGCTATAGTAACAGTTGAAGAGCATAATGTAATTGGTGGATTAGGATCAGCAGTTGCAGAAGTTTTAACTGAAGAAATCCCAGTACCAGTTATAAAAGTTGGAGTTCAAGATGTTTTTGGTGAAAGTGGATTACCAGATCAACTATTAAAAGCTTATGGGTTAACAGCAAATAATGTTGTTGAGAAAGTAAAAAAAGCAATTTCATTAAAAAAATAATAAGTTTACTATAATAATTTAAATAAATTACTAAAAAATAGCTATATTTACCATTAAGCTGTAGAAATTTCTACAGCTTTTTATTTTTTCAATTACTTTTATTATAAAACATAATATAATATTTAAGTGTGACTATAAAATTTGGAATTTACTATTATTATATTTGGATAGAAAAGTTATTATTGAGGGAAAATAATAAAAATTCTCTAGAAAGGAGATTTATATGAGAGAAAAAGTAAGAGAGTATATATTGATATTTATAGGGGTCTTTTTAGTAGCAATTTCATTAGAATATTTTTTTATACCCAATAATATAGCAGCAGGGGGATTAACAGGATTAGCAATAGTAATTAATCACTATATACCAGCAATTTCAACTGGTCCTTTAGTATTCATAATGGACTTGTTTTTATTTATAGTTGGATTTATTTTTCTTGGAAAAAATTTCGGAGTTAAGACTATAGTATCAAGTTTTAGTTTGGCTGGAATGATGACTATTATTGAAAACTATTTTGAGCCACAAGCCGTGACTAATGATTTAATGTTAGCATCTATATTTGGAACTTTAATTACTGCAGTAGGAATGGCTATAGTATTTAATGCAAATTCTTCAACAGGTGGAACAGATACAATAGCTAAAATAATGAATAAATTTTTTCATATAGATATAGGTAAATCTTTATTAGCTGTGGATTTTATAGTAACCTTATTAGGGGCAATTACTTTCGGTATAAATATAGGCTTATATGGATTGCTTTCAGTAATAATTAATGGAATAGCTATTGATAAATTTATAGAGGGATTCCATGCTTGTAAAGAAGTAACAATTATAAGTACTAAAAGCGATGAAATTAGTAAGTTTATAATGGATGAATTAGAGAGAGGATGTACATTTTTAAAGGGGATTGGAGGCTTTTCTGGAAAGGACACTTGTGTATTATATGCAGTTTTAGGTAGAAATGAATTTATTAAACTTAAACAACACATTAGTAAAGTAGATCCTAAGGCTTTCATAACAGTTGGAGAAGTGCATGAAGTTATGGGAGAAGGATTTAGAAATATCCAATAACCTTTTAATTAGATTATTTATTAGAAGGAGAAAAAACAGAATGAAAAAATTAAAAGAATATTTTTTAATTACTATATGAGTAACTATAGGTGCTTTTGCACTAGAATATTTTTTCTTTCCACTAGATATAGCAGCTGGTGGAGTGTCTGGATTAGCTTTAGCAATTAATCAATTGATAGATATTAATCCAAGTATACTTATTTTTATATTTAATGTTATTTTATTTGCTCTTGCTTTCTTCTTAATAGGAAGTTCTTTTGGTGCAAAGAGTATATATGCTACAATAATGTTGTCAGTAATGATGTGGATTTTTGAAACATTTTTTAACCCACAGGCTATAACAAATAATTATGTTTTAGCGTGTATATTTGGTTCAGCTGTATTGGCTTTTGGAACTGCAATAACATTTTACCAAGATGCATCAACAGGTGGAACTAGTATAGTTGCAAAAATAATTAATAAATATTTTCATTTACCTATAGGGCAAGGATTATTATTAGCTGATTGTACAGTTACTTTATTAGCAATTTATTCTTTTGGTGTAGAAAAAGGATTATTTGGACTTCTAAGTGCTATCTTAATTGGAATTTTAGTAGATAAATTTATTGCAGGTATAAATCCAGTTAAGCAAGTATTTATAATTACAAATAAAGAAAAGTTAGTTGTAGATTTTATTAATATCGATATTGATAGAGGTTGTACAATATTAAATGCTAAGGGTGGGTATTCTAAAGAAAATATGACTGTAATTTATACAGTACTTAATTCTAAGCAATTTATAACATTAAAACATTTTATAAAAGAAAATAATCCAGATGCTTTCTTAACTGTTAGTGAATCAACAGAGGCATTAGGAAAAGGCTTTAAAGATTATTAAGATTTAATGAAAAATAAATAGAAACAAGGGAAAATTTATACTTTGTTAACTTTAAAAGTATAAAAAAAGTTTTTACTTAAGCTTGGTTATGCTATAATAACGCTATAGGTTTAAAATACGCAGAAGTGCGAGGTGTTAAAGAGAATGATAGAATTTAAGAATGTGTCTAAACTATATGATAATAATGTTAAGGCATTATCAGATGTAAACATAAGCATCGAATCAGGAGAATTTGTATTTTTAGTTGGGCCTTCAGGGGCAGGAAAATCAACTTTCATAAAGATGTTAATAAAAGAGGTAGATCCAACAGTTGGAGATATAATTGTGGCTGGTAAGAAACTTTCAAGTGTTTCTAGAAAGCAGACACCTTATTATAGAAGAAAGATAGGAATGGTTTATCAAGATTTTAGACTTATTCCTACATTAAATGTATATGAAAATGTTGCTTTTGCTATGAGAGTAGTTGAAGCTTCTCAAAAGGAAATTAGAAAAAGAGTCCCTATGGTGCTTTCATTAGTAGGACTTTCTCATAAGTATAAAATGTTTCCTAGCGAATTATCTGGTGGAGAGCAACAAAGAGTTGCTTTAGCAAGAGCTATAGTAAATAACCCATCAGTATTAATATGTGATGAGCCAACAGGAAACTTAGATCCAGAAACTGCAAAAGAAATTATGGAGCTTTTAGAAGATATTAATAGAGCTGGAACTACAATTTTAATGGCTACTCATGCTAAGGAAATAGTAGATAACATGAAAAAAAGAGTTATTGCTATAGAAAAAGGTAATGTAGTAAGAGATACAGCAAGGGGGATGTACCAAGATGAAGTTTAATACATTAAAGTACTTTTTTGTAGATGCTTTTAAAAGTCTTAAAAGAAATAAAACATTAAGTATAGCAGCTATGATTACTGTATTAATTACATTCTTTATATTTGGAACTTTTATATTATTAGGAATAAATTTTAACAAAGCTATTGAAGATGTTGCATCAAAGCTTGAAATTAAGGTTTATCTAGATAATGATATTAAGTTAATAGATCAAAGAGAAATAGAAATGAAGCTTAATGAACTAGAGGGTGTAAAAGAAGTTATATATGAATCTAAGGAAGAAGCATTTATTAATTTAAAGGATATGCTAAAGGATAACCAAGGATTATTAGAAGGATATGATTTAAAAGATAACCCACTTCCAAGTTCATTTATTGTAAAATTAGAAAATCCAGAAGATGCTTCACAAATTACTGAAGCGGTAAAAGATATGACTGGAGTAGAAGATATTTCAAATCAACAAGATATGATTGATACTATAAGTTCTTTTGTATCTGGAGTTAGAGTAGCTGGGTTAGGATTATTCTTTG
Organism: Bacillota bacterium; assembly: GCA_023427705.1. GTDB lineage: Bacteria > Bacillota > Clostridia > Clostridiales > Clostridiaceae > Clostridium. Next base: position 14,129 of record JAEZAL010000035.1, read on the forward strand.
TATTTATAGGAGTATCTATATTCTTAATTACTAATACAACGAAAATAACAGTATACTCTAGAAGAAGAGAAGTTGGAATAATGAAGTATGTAGGAGCTACGGACTGGTTCATAAGATGGCCGTTTATAATTGAGGGTATGATTATAGGGATAGTTGGATCTTTACTTTCAAGCCTATTATTATATGCACTATATAGATGGATATTTGGATATATAGTATCTAATATGTTCTTAGTTTCTTTAGTTTCACCATCATTTGTTTTAGGTACTTTAACTTGGATATTTGTTCTAGGTGGTACAGTGATAGGTGCTTTAGGTAGTATAGTTGCATTAAGAAAATTCTTAGATGTATAAAGATATTAATAAAATGAAAGACTAGATAATATAATTTAAGTGGAGTTTATCTCCACTTAAATTATATTATTGAGAGTATTTTTATAGTTTTATGAAAGGAAGTATTGGAATATGGAGGAGAAGAAGCATTATAAGGGTAAAAGTAAAAAGCCCTTAATTATAGTAGGAATAGTTATAGTTTTCATACTGTCAAACTTTATGTTTTTTTATTTAGGAAATATATTTGCTTTCAATGGGCTAAGCTTAGTTAGTGTTAGTGATAATGTAGCGAAGGATATTAGTGAAGTTAAGGATGTAAAAAAGTATGAATTATTATTTCAAGTTAGAGATGCTTTATTAACAAAATACGATGGGGAATTAGATGATAATGTTTTACTTGAATCTGCTATTAAGGGAATGACTGACTCATTAAATGATCCTTATACAGTCTTTATGAATGCCAATGAATATAAATCTTTCGTTGAACAAAGTGAGGGACACTTTGTGGGAATTGGAGCACAATTAGGAATTAAGGACGATAAAATAACAGTGGTAGCACCTATTGAAGGTTCACCAGCAGAAAAGGCAGGATTAAAAGCTGGAGATGTGATTTTAAAAGTTAATGGTAATGAAATAACAGAGCCTAATTTAGATAAAACTATATCAAAAATACGAGGAGAAAAAGGAGATCCAGTAACGTTAACAGTTTCAAGAGAAGGAGCTGAATATCTAGATATCACAATAATAAGAGATGATATAAAGGTAGTATCAGTTAGAGGTGAAATTATAGATGGAGATATTGGATATATACAAATTTCCTCTTTTGATGAAGATGTAGCAAAGAATTTTAAAGAAAAGATAGTTGAATTAAAAGCTCAAGGTATGAAGGGTATGATATTAGATTTAAGAGGTAATCCAGGTGGGTATCTTGGAGAAGCTGTAAATGTAGCATCTCAATTTATACCTAAGGGAGATGTAGTAACTTATACTATAGATAAGTATGAGAACAAACAAGAATCAAAATCTGTTGGTGGTGAAGCAGAAGGAATGCCATTAGTTATACTAATTGATGGTGGTAGTGCATCTGCATCTGAAGTAGTAACAGGAGCACTAAGAGACTATGGAGTTGGAACTATTATTGGAACAAATAGCTTTGGAAAGGGTGTTGTTCAACAATTAATAGAATTTAAAGATGGTACTGGTGGATTAAAGGTTACGACATCAAAATATTACACACCTAATGGAGAAAATATACACAAAATTGGTATTAAACCAGATATAGTAGTAGAAATTCCAAAAGAACTTTTGGAAGGTGAATATAATAGAAGCACAGATCCTCAATTTAATAAGGCGGTAGAAGTGATAAAAGAAAAGATAAAGTAGGAGGCTCACAAATGGAGTTAATACTATATACATTAAGAACTGTAGCTTATGCTATTGTTGAGCCTATGCATATATTTATGCTAGTAATTTTAGGTGTAATGTTTTATTCAAAAAACAAGAGAATATCTATAATGCAGAAAATGACTATTGGGGAGACAATTAACTCCCCATTAGAACTTACATTATCACAAATAGCTCTAGGAATTATTGCTGGAGCTATAGTGAGTGTAATGTTAAGTGTACTAGGAATAATATTTAATGAAAATTCCGGAATAGAAATTATGTTTATGATTTCTATTTTGTTACTTTTTATAAAAAAGAGATTTATATGTTTTTCTTATTCAGGAGCTGTATTAGGAGCAATAAGTATTTTATCAAGCTTTTTAGCAAGGCTTACAAATACTGAGTCGCTTATAAATATAAATATATTAGCTCTTATGACCTTTGTTGGTCTTATGCATGTAGCTGAAGGTTTTCTAGTTATTTTTGATGGTGGTAGAGGTGCTATACCTGTTTTTTCGAATAGAGACGAAAAAATAGTAGGTGGTTTTGCATATAATAGATATTGGGCTTTACCAGTAGCAATATTTATAGCTATAACTAGTAATATGTCTACTGTAGGTACAGCTTCAATTTCAACACCTGATTGGTGGCCAATAGTTAATAGATCTGAAGCAATACTCATATTAAGTTCAGCTATTATTGCAGCAATGCCGTTATATGGTGTTGTAGCATATAATTCTGTTTCCTTTACAAAAGAAAAGGTTAAAAAGCCTATTTATTCTGGTATTGGAATATTATTATATGGAATTATATTAGTATTAGTAGCTCAATTAGCCCAATTTGGAATTATTGGACAAATTATTGTTGTTATATTTGCTCCTTTAGGGCATGAATTGATGCTCAAAATACAAAATAAAATTGAAAAAAACGGTGATTATATTTATGTTACTGATGATAATGGGGTAACGGTCTTAGAAGTAGCACCAAATTCTCCAGCTTATACATCTGGAATAAGAAGAGGAGATAAAATTATAAAAGTTAATGGTAATAAAGTAGTGTCAGAAGTTGAAATTTTCAAGGCGATAAGAGAGAATTCAAGCGAGATTTCTATGAATGTAAGAAGAATTTCCGGGGAAATAGTCGATTTAAGTGTATTACCAAAGAATAAGAGAGTAGGAATGCTAGTAGTACCAAGAATGGTGAAAGCTGATAATACTATTAGTGTAGACAATGATGATTTTAAAAAAGTTTTAGAAGAAATGAAAAGAAAGCATTAATATCAAATGTTGAAATATAATACACGTCAAATGTTAGATACTTATCTCTTTCATTTGACGTGTATTTTTATTTAATTATTTTTATAGATAATAGTTATTGAAAAATTAATATTTTAAATATAAAATCTAATAATAAAAATTAATAGAAGAATAATATTAAATAAGGAGAGATATATTATGAAAAAGAAATTAACTATATTATTATTACTAATATTAATAATAAGCTCATTATCTGGATGTAGTAAGACAATAGTAAAGGAAGAACCAGAAGTGGTTGCTAAGGTAACGGTTTTAAAAGGACCAACAGGTATGGGGATAGTTAAGATGATTAGTGATGAAAATAGTAAAAATGAAAAAGATTATGAAATTACTATAGCAAACTCTATTGATGAAATTACGCCTAAGTTAATTAATGAAGAAATAGATATTGCTGCAGTGCCAGCTAACCTAGCTTCAATTTTATATAATAATACTAATGGAAAAGTAGAAACATTAGCTATTAATACTTTAGGTGTTTTATATATAGTTGAAAACGGTAATTCTATAAATACTGTTGAAGACTTAAAGGGAAAGACAATTTATTCTAGTGGTAAAGGGGCAGTTCCTGAATATAGCTTAAATTATATTTTAGAGGAAAATGGTATTAATCCTGAAACAGATGTAAATGTTGAATATAAATCAGAACATACAGAATGTTTAGCAGCATTATTAAATGATGAAGATGGAATAGCAGTACTTCCTCAGCCATTTGTTACAACAGCATTAAGTAAAAGTGAAAATTTAAGAGTAGCATTAGATTTAACAAAAGAATGGGAAGCTATAAATAAAAATAATGGGGGAACTTTAATAACAGGAGTAGTTGTTGCTAGAAAAGATTTTGTGGATAACTATCCAGAGAAAGTTGATAACTTTTTAAATGAATATATGCAATCAGTTGATTTCACTAATAACAATATTGATGAAGCTGCAAAGTTAATAGCTGAAAATGGAATAGTTCCAGAAGAGGTAGCAAAAAAAGCAATTCCTGAATGTAATATAACATTTATAGAAGGAAATGATATGAAAGAAAAGCTAGATGCATACTTACAAGTACTTTATGATGCAAATCCAAAGTCTGTAGGAGGAAAGTTGCCAGATGAAGCTTTCTACTATATTAAAGAAAAGTAATAAGGCACATATACTAGCGATAATATTTTGGCTTATAGTTTGGCAGATAGTTAGTGTCATAATTAATCAAGAAGTGCTTTTAGTAACGCCAATTTCGACGTTGAAAAGATTATTAGAGTTATCTATTCAATTTGATTTTTGGCAATCTATTCTATTTTCTTTTATAAAAATAACATCAGGATTTATCTTGGCTTTTATAATAGGAATAATAATTGCAGTATTAGCATCAAATAACAAAAGTTTTAAAATACTTATAGAGCCATTAATACTCACAATACAATCTGTTCCAGTAGCGTCCTTTATAATATTATGCCTTATATGGATATCTTCAAAAAACTTATCTATTTTAATTTCCTTTTTAATGGTATTACCAGTAGTATATAGGAATATTTTAGATGGGATAAGTAATATTCCTAGGGCATTAAATGATATGGCAACAGTGTTTAGAGTTAGCAAAATAAAAAAAATAAGATATATATATATTTCAGAAGTAGCACCATATTTAAGAGCAGCTTGTAGCATTTCATTAGGTTTATGCTGGAAATCAGGAATAGCAGCAGAAGTAATAGGTATGCCAGCTAATTCTATTGGAGAAATATTGTATACATCAAAAATATATTTAAATACGCCAGACTTATTTGCTTGGACGATAGTTATTATTATAATCAGCATTTGTTTCCAAAAGGGATTTTTAGTTTTAATAGATTATTTATTAAAAAGATTGGAGATAAGTTAGATGGATATAATAGTTAATAATTTAAGTAAAAAGTATAATGATAAAATTGTACTAAACAACTTTAATTGTATATTTAAAAATAAATCTGTATCCTTTGTAATTGGAAAATCTGGAGTAGGAAAAACAACATTAATAAGAATATTAATGGGATTAGAAGTAGCTGATAATGGAGAAATAATAGGAATTAAAGATAAAAAAATTAGTGCTGTATTTCAAGAAGATAGCTTATGTGAAAATTTAAGTGTTTTATTTAACATAAAATTAGTAAGTGAAAATATAAGTAATTCACAAATTGAAAATGCTTTGGAGTTATTAGACTTAAAGGGATGTCTTTATAAAAGAGTAAGAGAATTAAGTGGTGGAATGAGAAGAAGAGTAGCGATTCTTAGAGCTTTATTATACGATTATGACTTGCTTATAATGGATGAACCTTTTAAAGGCTTAGATAAAGTAACAAAATCCAAAGTTATGGATTTTGTAATAAATGAAATAAATGATAAAAGTGCTATCATAATTACTCATGATATAGATGATATAGAGTATTTTAAGAGTAAAGGGTTAGAAATAAATTGTATTAATAATTTGGAGATGTAACGCATCTCCATTTTTTATAATTTCATTTAAAAAAGCATATATTAGATGGATATTATACATTTATAGGTTGAATAATATGATATAATTTTAAATAAATGGTAAATGTGGGGAGAGGTTAATATGGCATTTGGTCAATTTGAGTTTTTTTCAGATAGTTTAAGTAGAGTTGTGTGCTTTGATATTTTATTACCTAATGATTCTCAAGAATACTTTGTAAAGGATAATGAAAACTATAATCGTGAAATGAAAACATTAGTGTTATTGCATGGTTATTCAGGTGGCAGCAAAGATTGGTTAGTAGGAAGTAAAATAGATGAACTTTCTAAAGTATATAACATTGCAGTTGTACTTCCAAATGGAGAAAATAGCTTCTATTTAGATGGAAGAGGAACCGGGAAAAAATATGGAACTTATGTAGGAGAAGAATTAATAAATTATACAAGAAAGGCTTTTGGACTTTCTAATAAAAAAGAAGATACCTATGTAGGTGGACTTTCAATGGGGGGATTTGGAGCAATTCATACAGCTTTAAAATACAATAATACTTTTTCCAAAGCAGTAGCTCTTTCTTCTGCATTAATAATACATGAAGTAAAGAATAGGGATGAAAGTTTTAATAATCATGTAGCTGATTACTATTACTATGATAGTGTTTTTGGTAATTTAAATGAATTAGAAAATAGTGAAAATAATCCTGAAGAATTAATTAGAAGATTGAAAAGTAAAAATGAAGAAATTCCATCAATATTCATGGCATGTGGAAAACAGGATTTCTTAATTGAAGAAAATAGAGCGTTTCATAAATTTTTAGTAGAGAATGATGTAAATACTTACTATGAGGAAACAGATGGAGAACATAATTGGGAATTTTGGAGTAGATATTTAGAGCCATCTATAAAATGGTTATTAAAATAATAAATTACAATACTGGAGTTAATCTTTTGCAGATATAGCTTCAGTATTTTAATTTTAAAATTTAGCATTATATATACTTTTAAATTTCTATTTGATATAATTTTTAATAGGTTATTAAAAATTATTTTGTCTAGAATTTTATTTTAAATTCTAGGCAATATTTTTATTAATAAGGAGGTAAATTATGCCTGAATTTAAGATAGAATCAAAATTTAAACCAACTGGAGATCAGCCTCAAGCTATAGAAAGCTTAGTTAATTCAATAAATAATGGAGATAGATATCAAACGCTATTAGGTGTAACTGGTTCTGGAAAAACTTATACTATGGCAAATATAATAGAGAGACTTCAGAGACCTACACTAGTATTAGCTCACAATAAGACATTAGCAGCTCAATTATGTTCAGAATTTAAGGAATTCTTTCCTAATAACATAGTAGAATATTTTGTATCCTACTATGACTATTATCAACCAGAAGCATATGTACCACAAACAGATACATTTATAGAAAAAGATTCTTCTATAAATGATGAAATTGATAAATTAAGGCACTCTGCTACATCTGCATTATTAGAAAGAAGAGATGTTATAATCGTTGCATCAGTTTCATGTATTTATGGTTTAGGTAATCCAGAAGAATATAGAAAGCTAACTATTTCATTAAGACCTGGAATGATAAAAGATAGAGATGAAGTTATTAGAAAGCTTATAGAAATTCAATATGAAAGAAATGATATTGATTTTGCTAGAGGAAGCTTTAGAGTAAGAGGAGATTCCTTAGATATAATTCCAGCATCCTATTCTAATAAGGGAATAAGAGTAGAGTTTTTTGGTGATGAAATAGAAAGAATAAGAGAATTTGATGTTTTAACTGGAAATATTTTAGGTGATAGAAATCATGTTTCTATTTCACCAGCTTCTCACTTTGCTACATCACATGAAGTTTTAGAGAAAGCTATAAATCAAATTGAAGATGAACTAGAGGATAGACTTAGAGAGCTTAATAGTCAAGAGAAGTTATTAGAGGCTCAAAGATTAAGACAGAGAACTAATTTTGATATAGAAATGATTAGAGAGATGGGATATTGTAGTGGGATAGAAAACTATTCAAGAATTTTAGATGGTAGAGACCCAGGAACACCACCTCAAACTTTGTTAGATTATTTTCCAGATGACTTTTTAATGTTTATAGATGAAAGTCATGTTACATTACCACAATGTAGAGCAATGTATGCAGGAGATAGATCTAGAAAAAATACATTAGTAGACTATGGATTTAGGTTACCTTGTGCTTATGATAATAGACCATTGAAGTTTACTGAATTTGAGAAAAAAATGAATCAAGTAGTATTTGTTAGTGCAACACCAGCGCAATATGAACTAGATCATTCAACTAATATTGCTGAACAGGTTATAAGGCCAACAGGATTACTAGATCCAGTTATAGAAATAAGACCAGTAAAGGGTCAAATAGATGACTTGTATGCTGAAATTAAGAAGACTTCTGAAAAGGGATTTAGGACTCTTATTACTACTTTAACTAAGAGAATGGCAGAGGATTTAACAAAGTACTTAAAAGATTTAGGAATAAAAACTACTTATATGCATTCAGATATAGAAACTATAGAAAGAATGAAAACTATAAGAGATTTAAGACTAGGGGAATTTGATGTATTAGTAGGTATTAACTTACTTAGAGAAGGATTAGATATACCAGAAGTAGCACTAGTAGCAATTTTAGATGCAGATAAGGAAGGATTCCTAAGATCAGAGACATCTCTAGTTCAAACAATAGGTAGAGCAGCTAGAAACTCTGAAAGTAGAGTAATAATGTATGCAGATACAATTACAAAGTCTATGGATAAAGCTATAAAAGAAACTGAAAGAAGAAGAAAGATTCAAATTGAATATAATGAGAAACATGGAATTACTCCTCAAACTATTATTAAAGATGTAAGGGAAGTAATTGAAGCAACTAAGGTAGCTGAAGAAAAAGTAGAATATAATACTGAAGATATTAAGGCAGTTTCTGAAAAAGATAAGAAGAAATTAATTAAGAAATACACAGAAGAAATGATGGAAGCAGCTAAGAATTTACAATTTGAAAGAGCTGCAGAACTACGTGATATTATTAATGATTTAAAAGGTAAAAAATAAATAATGATATCAAAAGTTTTCAAAAAATCTGGAGTGATAAAAAGTGGAATTGTTGGAAAATTGTAAGTTGTGCCCAAGAAATTGTGGGGCAAATAGATTAAATGGCAAAAGAGGATTTTGTGGAGCTGGAGATAAAATAAGGGTGGCTAGAGCTGCCCTTCATTATTGGGAAGAGCCATGTATATCAGGGAATATAGGCTCTGGAACAGTATTTTTTTCTCATTGCACATTAAAATGTGTATTTTGTCAAAATTATAATATAAGTCAATGTGAATGGGGAAAAGAAATAACTATAGAAAGATTAGCAGAAATATTTATAGAACTTCAAGAAAAAGGGGCATTAAATATAAATTTAGTTACTCCAACTCATTATGTTGCACAAATAATTGAAGCTATAAAAATAGCTAAGAGCAAAGGATTAAAGCTTCCTATTATTTATAATAGTAGTGGATATGAAAAAATAGAAACAATAAAATTATTAAAGGGATATATAGATGTATACTTACCAGATATGAAGTATTTCGATACTAAGTATTCAAGCAAATACTCTAAAGCTAAAGATTATTTTAAATATGCAAGGGAAGCCATAGATGAAATGGTAAATCAAGTAGGAGAAGTTAAATTTGATGAAAATGGAATAGTAATAAAGGGTGTAATAATAAGACATCTTATGCTACCGGGGCTTTTATTTGATTCTAAAAAAATAATAGATCATATATATAATGCATACGGGGATAAGGTTTATATTAGTATTATGAATCAGTATACACCTTTAGAGAATGTAAAAGAATATCCAGAAATTAATAGACATTTAAATCAAAAACATTATGAAGCTCTTATTGACTATGCTTTAAAGATAGGAGTAAAAAATGGATTTATTCAAGAAGAAGGAACTGATAGTGAAAGTTTTATTCCATTGTTTAACTTTGAAGGAGTATAGTGTGCTAGCGACAATGTAAAATGAATAATGAA
>JAEZAL010000048.1 GCA_023427705.1 Bacillota bacterium
TATGGAGATTTTAGTATTAATTATAGGTTTATGTATAGGAAGTTTTTTAAATGTATGTATTTATAGGATACCAAGAGAAGAATCAATTGCTTTTCCACCATCTCATTGTACAAGTTGTGGATATGAACTAAAAGTATTAGATTTAATCCCAGTATTAAGTTATTTATTTTTAAAAGGAAGGTGTAAAAACTGTGGTGAAAGCATATCTATAAGGTATCCATTAATTGAGCTTTTAAATGGAATATTATATTTATTAATTTACTTAAAGTTTGGAATAAGTTTAAATTTCATAGCTTATAGTATTCTGGGATCATTATTAATAGTAATTTCTTTGATAGATTTAGAAACTAAATATGTCCATTTATCTACTATTATTTTTGGCTTAATACTAGGTGCTATATATATTTCAATTGGTTTATTTATTGGAGAAATAAGCATTATAAATAATGTTTTAGGGGGAGTGATTGGATATTTAATTATATATTTAATAGTAATAATTACAAAAGGTATGGGACAAGGTGATGCAGAAATAGCAGGAGTTTGTGGACTATTTATAGGAATTAAAGGTATTTTAGTAAGCTTATTCATTGCAATAGTATTAGGTGGAATAGTAGCTTCAATAATATTGATACTTAAACTAAAAGGAAGAAAATCAGAAATAGCCTTTGGTCCATATATAGCCTTAGGAACTATTATATACATTTTAATTGGAAGTGAATTATTGTCGTTTTATCTAAATTTTTTTAATTAAAACGTGAATTAAATTCAAATGTAAATTATGCTTGAAAAAGACGAAAGTCTATATTATATTATAGAAGAAACAAAAAAAATGGTTAAAAAAGGAAATTGATATATTATATAGATATAAAGGTAAATATAGCAGTAGAAGGTTATGGCTATATCAAAAAAGAAGAGACTTGGAGATATTCTAGTAATTGCAGGAAAAATAACTCCATATGAGTTGCAAAAGTCATTAAAAACTCAAAAGTTTTTAGGTAAAAAATTAGGAGAAGTTTTAATAGAAGAGGGTATAGTATCTGAAGCAGACATTATTGAAGCGATAATAGAACAAACAGGTATAGAAAGAATAGATTTAAACAATGTAAGTTTTGATAAAAAAGCTATTAATATAGTTCCTCAAAATCTTTGTAAGAAATATAATCTAATAGCCTTTGGATTTAAGGATAATAAAATCAAGGTAGCAATGTCAGATCCTTTAAATATATTTGCCATAGATGATATTTCAATATCTACTTCTCTAGAAGTTAAGACATATATTGCACCAAGTAAGGAAATACAAAAATTCATTGATATAAATTACAGTACAGAAGAAGTTTTAAAGGCTGCAAATGAATTAAGTAGGGAAGTTTTGGAGTCTAAAAATCTAGAATTAGATGTAGAAGATATTGATGATGTAAAAAATGCTCCTGTTGTTAAGATGATAGAACAATTATTTAGGAATGCAGTAGAAATGAGAGCATCGGACATACATATTGAGCCCTATGAAAACTTAATTAGAATAAGATATAGAATAGATGGAGAGTTAAGAACTATAAATAATATTGGAATTGAAAGTTTAGCTCCTCTTATAACAAGAATAAAAATACTAGCAGGACTTAATATAGCAGAAAAAAGAATTCCTCAAGATGGAAGGATAATAACTAAAATAGGAAATTATAATGTGGATCTTAGAGTTTCAATTTTACCTATTGTTAATGGAGAAAAGGTAGTTATAAGAATACTAAATAGAGAAAGTTATAAAATTGGAAAAGAAGTAATGGGGTTAAGCCCAGATAACAAGAAAAAACTAGATAATATTTTAAGTAGTCCAAATGGAATAATATTAGTAACTGGGCCAACGGGAAGTGGAAAGTCAACAACTCTTTATAGTGTTTTAAATGATATGAATGCTAGTGAAGTTAATATTGTTACCATAGAAGATCCTGTGGAATATACCCTACATGGAATAAACCAAGTTAATGTTAATAACAAGGCAGGTCTTACTTTTGCTAGTGGTCTTAGAAGTATTTTAAGACAAGATCCTGATATAGTGATGGTTGGGGAGATTAGAGATGATGAAACAGCAGAAATAGCAATTAAAGCTGCCATTACTGGTCATTTAGTTTTAAGTACTCTCCACACCAATGATGCACCATCTTCTATTATAAGACTTATTGATATGGGGGTTGAGCCTTACTTAGTTGCTTCATCAATCACAGGAATTATTGCACAAAGACTTGTGAGAAGAATATGCAATAATTGCAAGGAAGCTTATGAGGCTTCAGAATATGAAAGTCAGATAGTTTTAGGAGAAGTTAAAGAAGGACTAAAGTTATATAGAGGAAAAGGTTGTGGTCATTGTAATAATACAGGCTACATGGGAAGAGTTGGTGTCTATGAAATAATGGAAGTTTCAAAAGAACATAGAGAACTTATTACTAGAAAAAAGAGTACAGAAGAAATTAGAGAGTTATCTAAAGAGAAAGGAATGACAACCCTAGAAGATGAATGTAAAAAGCTTGTTTTAAATGGGACAACTACCCTAGGGGAATTAGCTAGTATAGCACTATTAAAACATATTTAAAGGGGGCTAAGAATTGAAAAAGTTTAAATATAGAGCCTTAAAAAGTGATGGTAATAAATTTGAAGGAGACTATGAAGCAGGTTCAGAAG
>JAEZAL010000188.1 GCA_023427705.1 Bacillota bacterium
GATGAAGCAAGTATGATAACAGGGTCTATTGGAATGTTACCTTCAGCTTCTTTAGGAGAAGGAAAACTTGGAATGTATGCACCTATACATGGAAGTGCACCAGATATAGCAGGCAAAGGGAGAGCTAATCCTTTAGCAACTATACTTTCTGCAGCAATGATGCTAAGGTATAGCTTTAATTTAGAAGATGAAGCAAAGGTTATAGAAGAAGCAGTAGTTAGGGTTTTAGAAGAGGGATATAGAACAGGGGATATAATGAGTGACGGAATGAAGCTAGTTGGAACTAGTGAGATAGGGAAATTAGTATTGAAGAATATATAAAATGAGAGGTGAAATATATGAGGAGTGACGTAATGAAAAAAGGCCCCCAAAGGGCACCACATAGGTCTTTATTAAAGGCAACAGGTTTGACAGATGAGGAAATAAATAAACCATTAATAGGTGTTGTAACTTCACAAAATGATATAATTGCAGGTCATATAAACTTAGATAAAATAGTTGAATCTGTTAAAAAAGGAGTGCTAATAGCTGGAGGAACTCCAATAGTATTTCCAACCATAGGTGTTTGTGATGGAATTGCAATGGGACATGAAGGGATGAGGTATTCCTTAGTTACTAGAGAATTAATAGCAGATACTATTGAATGCATGGTTAAGGCACACGCATTTGATGCCTTAGTAATGATTCCAAATTGTGATAAGATTGTGCCAGGAATGATGATGGCTGCCTTAAGACTTAATATACCAGCAATAGTTATCAGTGGAGGACCAATGCTAGCAGGTAAGTTCAAGGGTAAAGATGTATCACTTTCAACGATATTTGAAGCAGTCGGTGCATTTGAAAATGGTACTATGCTAGAAGGTGATTTATGTGATATGGAAAATAAAGCGTGTCCAACATGTGGATCATGTTCTGGAATGTTTACAGCTAATTCAATGAACTGTTTAGCAGAAGTATTAGGATTAGGGTTACCTGGAAATGGAACAATACCAGCAGTATATTCAGAAAGAATGAGACTTGCTAAATATGCAGGGATGAGAATAATGGATTTATTAGAAAAGGATATTAAACCAAGAGATATAGTTAATGAAAGAGCTATAAGAAATGCATTAACTGTAGATATGGCTTTAGGATGTTCAACTAATAGTGTTCTTCATTTAACAGCAATTGCTAATGAAGCAAAAGTTGATTTAAATCTAGATATGATAAATGAAGTATCAGAAATAACACCTAATCTTTGTAGATTAGCACCAGCTTCAGATACTCATATTGAGGAATTATATTGGGCTGGAGGAATTCAGGCAGTTATGAAGGAGCTTTCAAAGAAAGATCTTTTAGATTTAGATTGTGTAACAGTTACATCAAAAACTCATAAGGAAAACTTAGAGGGAGTAGAAGTTCTTGATTACAATGTTATTAAGAGTATAGAGGAGCCATTTAGTTCAACTGGTGGTATAAGGGTATTAAAAGGGAATTTAGCAGCAGATGGAGCAGTAGTTAAAAAATCAGCAGTATTAGAAGAAATGCTAGTGCATAAGGGGCCAGCAAGAGTATTTGATTTAGAAGAAGATGCAATAGAAGCTATTCTTTCTAAGAAGATAGTTAAAGGTGATGTAGTAGTAATAAGATATGAAGGACCTAAGGGTGGTCCAGGTATGAGAGAAATGTTATCACCAACATCAGCAATTGCAGGAATGGGATTAGATAAATATGTAGCATTAATAACTGATGGAAGATTTAGTGGAGCCACTAAAGGAGCTGCAATAGGGCATATTTCTCCAGAAGCAGCTGAAGGTGGAGTTATAGGGTTAGTAGAAGAAGGAGATATTATTTCAATAGATATACCAAATGGGAAATTAGAATTATTAGTAGATGATGAAGTTTTAGAAGAAAGAAGAAAGAACTTCAAACCACTACCACCAAAGGTAACAGAAGGGTATTTAGCAAGATACGCTAAACTAGTAAGTTCAGCTAGCACAGGGGCAATACTAAAGTAATGAAAGAATGAAAGAATGAGAAAATGGAGAATTAATGAATAATGTAAAATGTAGAATTATGGAATAAACTCCAAAGGAGTTTAAAAAAATAATAATTCAGCTTTGCTGAATTATATTCACAATTTTTCATTTTTCATTATACATTTTACATTAAAAAGAGGGGGGTATTTATGATCATAACAGGAGCAGAAATTTTAATAAAATCCCTTTTAGATGAGGGTGTTGATACGATATTTGGGTATCCAGGAGGAGCTGTTTTAAATATATATGATGAGCTTTATAAATACAGAGATAAGATTACTCATATTTTAACTGCTCATGAACAGGGAGCTTCTCATGCTGCAGATGGATATGCAAGGGCTACTGGGAAGGTTGGTGTTTGTTTAGCTACATCAGGACCAGGGGCAACTAATTTAGTTACTGGTATTGCTACTGCATATATGGATTCTATTCCGATGGTTGCTATTACAGGAAATGTAACTAAGCCATTATTAGGAAAGGATAGCTTCCAAGAAGTAGATATTACAGGAATTACAATGCCAATAACTAAGCATAATTATATTGTTAAAGATATTAACGATTTGCAGAGAATAGTAAAGGAAGCCTTTTATATAGCAAAAGAAGGAAGGCCAGGACCAGTATTAATAGATATACCTAAAGATATAACACAAGCTAAAGCAATATATGAACCAATAGTTCCTAAAGAAGTTAAAAGAAAAACTAAGCATATAACAAAGGAAGCATTAGACAGTGTAGCAAAATTAATTAATGAAGCAGAAAATCCATTTATATATGCTGGAGGAGGAGTAGTTGCATCAGGAGCTTATGAAGAGCTTCAAGAAATAGTTAATAAAATAAATTCTCCAATTGCAACATCTCTTATGGCTATGTCATCCTTCCCATATAATCATCCATTATTTACTGGGATGATAGGAATGCATGGAAGTAAGGCTTCTAATATATTAGCAAGTAATTGTGATTTATTAATTAATCTTGGTGCAAGATTTAGTGATAGGGTTATAAGTAATAATAATCAGATTAAAAATGCAAAGATAATTCATATAGATGTAGACCCAGCAGAAATAAATAAAAATGTAAAGGTAGATGCCTTTGTAGTAGGAGATTTAAAAATTGTTCTTCAAAGATTAATTCCACTTCTTAAAGAAAAGAAGAATGAAGAATGGCTTGAAAAAATGAGAGAGCTAAAGGCTTTAAATGTGGAAGATACCTCTGAAACAGGGGAATTAACTCCAGAATTTTTATTTGGAAAATTAAGCCAATTAGATGATGGAAGTTTTGTTCTTACAACGGAAGTTGGACAACACCAAATGTGGGCTTCACAATTCTTTAAATTCAAGACACCTAGAACATTCATATCATCGGGTGGACTTGGAACTATGGGATATGGGTTAGGGGCTTCAATAGGAGCTCAAATGGCATTAAAGGATAAGCAAGTAATTAATATTGCTGGTGATGGAAGTTTTGGAATGAACTGCAATGAGTTAGCTACAGCAGCAAAAAATAAGTTACCAATAATAGTTATAATAGTAAATAATAATTCATTAGGTATGGTTAGACAGTGGCAAAACTTTTTCTATGAAGGAAGATATTCATCAACCACTTTAAATAGCACTACAGACTTTGTTAAAGTAGCTGAAGCATTTGGTGGAAAAGGATATAGAGTTTTTGAAAAAGAAGAACTTGAGCCAGTTTTAAGAAAAGCTTTAGAGTATAAGGGGCCTGTTGTAATAGATTATGTAATACACAATGATAAAAAAGTATTTCCTATGGTTGCACCAGGTGCACCAATTAATGAAATAATAGATGAGGAAGATGTATAAATAATAGGGGGTTAGAAAAAATGGCAAAAATGTATTATGAAAAAGACACAAATTTAGAATTACTAAAGGGGAAAAAGGTTGCAATAATTGGATATGGTAGCCAAGGACATGCATATGCACTAAATTTAAAAGAAAGTGGAGTAGATGTTGTAGTTGGTCTTTATAATGGAAGTAAATCGTGGAAAAGAGCTGAAGAGGCTGGTTTAGAAGTAGCAACAGTTTCAGAAGCATCAAAGGCAGCAGATATTATAATGATTTTACTACCAGATGAAAAGCAAGCACAAGTTTATAAATCAGAAATAGCACCTAATTTAGAAGCAGGAAATGCTTTAGTATTTGCACACGGATTTAATATTCATTATGGACAAATAGTGCCTCCATCAGATGTAGATGTATTTATGTGTGCTCCTAAGGGACCAGGACATATGGTAAGAAGAACTTACACAGAAGGATCAGGAGTTCCATGTTTAATAGCTGTATATCAAGATGCAACAGGAAATGCTAGAGATTTAGCTTTAGCGTATTCTAATGGAGTAGGTGGAGCAAGAGCAGGGGTTTTAGAAACTACATTTAAGGATGAAACAGAAACAGACTTATTTGGAGAGCAAGCAGTTCTTTGTGGAGGATGTACAGCTCTTATAAAAGCAGGTTTTGAAACTTTAGTAGAAGCAGGATATGCTCCAGAAAATGCATATTTTGAATGCTTACATGAAATGAAGTTAATTGTTGATTTACTATATCAAGGTGGTATGGAAATGATGAGATATTCAATATCTGATACTGCCGAATATGGTGATTATATGGTTGGAGATAGAATAGTAACAGATGAAACAAAGAAAGAAATGAAGAAAGTATTAAAAGAAATCCAAGATGGAACTTTTGCAAAGAACTGGTTATTAGAAAACCAAGTTGGAAGACCTATGTTTAATGCAAGAAGAAGGATGGAAGCAGAACATCCAA
This sequence comes from Bacillota bacterium, assembly GCA_023427705.1. Taxonomy (GTDB): domain Bacteria; phylum Bacillota; class Clostridia; order Clostridiales; family Clostridiaceae; genus Clostridium. The sequence goes on from JAEZAL010000188.1 coordinate 4,799, forward strand.
TCGAAAAAGTTGGTAAAGAACTTAGAGAAATGATGAGCTGGATAGATACTAAGAAATTAGATTAAAAAAAATAAAAATTAAAAAGGAATTCGGTATTATAGCTGAATTCCTTTTTCTTTCCAGTCTAAAATTTACACATTATGTTTTAAGTTTATGCTAAAATATGAAATATAAGTAAACTGGAGGAGGAAATAATGAATATTATAAGTTTTTTGAAATTAGTGGAAATACAAACAAAAGTAGCAAGTGTTATTCCATATTTATTAGGAACTTTCTATGCTTTATACAGATATGACAACTTTAATGTGAAAAATGCAATTATAATGTTTTTATCAATGATAATATTTGATATGACTACAACAGCAATAAATAATTATATTGATTACTCTAAAGCAATTAAAAAAGAAGGATACGGATATGAAACTCATAATGCAATAGTAAGCTATGGTTTAAATCCAAAAGCAGTAAGAATATTAATTTTAGCTATGTTAATTATAGCTGCATCTTTAGGATTATTATTAGTTAAAAATACGAATATAATAGTACTATTAATTGGAGCAATATCCTTTGTAATAGGAATTATATATTCTTTTGGTCCTATTCCAATATCAAGAACTC
>JAEZAL010000211.1 GCA_023427705.1 Bacillota bacterium
TGAGGACGACTTGGAGTTTACGACGGAGTAACGAATACGATAATTCTCTCTTTTTTTTAATATATTACAATAAAAAACAGTGTCAATTATTATTCGAGGGAATATCATATACTATAAAACAAAAAAAACTAAAAATCCCAAGGAGGAGTAAGTTATGGAAATGAATGAAATTCTAAATGGTTTAAATTCATGTGGCAGTAGCGATAATATTGCACCTAATTGTCCATCACAACCAGTCGGATGTTGTAATAACAACGGTTGTTTCGGTGGATTTGGAAGTTGGATTTGGATCTTATTAATCCTATTCTACAGCGGAGGATTTGGCGGAGGAGCTGGTAATAGAGGTAGAAGAAGCTGTTGCTGTAAGAAATCCCGCAGAAGAGATTGCTGCTACGATGAATGTTGCTGTGATGGTGGCGGATATGGTGGATACGGTGGATACGGTGGATCTGGTGGATTAGGAAATTGTACACCTTATCTATTCTTATTAGTTATTTTATTCCTTTGCAATGGTTCAGGTTTTGGAAACTGTGGTAATTTCGGGTGTGGAAATTTATTTGGCGGATGCTGCTAATATAAATTAGAAAGGAGAGAAAATCATGTCAAAGAGAAAACATCGTCGTGAAAGAAATGATTGTTGCTGTGAACCAGTATGTTGTGAACCAATGGGAAATGCTTGTTGTGGAACAGGAAATATATTTGGTGGATTAAATAATTGTATCACTCCAATTATATTTTTGTTAATAGCATGTGCTTCAGGTTTGTTAAATAATAACTGTTCAGTTCTAATAATATTATTATTCTTACTATGCGGAGGCTGCTTCGGAAGTATATTTGGTGGAGGAGACGGCTGCTACGGCTATTAGTATAGAGGATGGAGGGCACTGCCCTCCAAAAAAATGCTCAAAAACATAATCAAAAAAAATATTATTACATATAATAAAACAACAGAAATATAATTGGAGGAACCTTCATGTCTAAAAGAAGAAGAAGACGTAGGGAGGAGCGAATAAATACTCAATCTTCGAATAATCTAGGGAATAATATGCCTTTTGGTATTAATCCTACTCAACTTATGAACCTTTTCGGTAGTAACATAGATCTTAATCAAATGGGAAATATTTTATCATCAATGAAATCAGATGGTGTAGATTTAAATAATTTTAATTTAAATCAGGGCAATAACAATCAATCGGGTTCAATGGGATTTGATTTTTCGCCACTTCAAAGTATTATGAATAATTTAGGGCTTGGAAGTTTTAATGTGCCAAGCAATAATTCTAGTGTATTAAGATATGAAGAAAATAATTCACATACAGATAAAATAGATAATATTGAAAGTGAAGAGGAAAATGAGGGAAATAAAGAGGATACAATAGATGATTTCCTAGAAGAAGATGAAAATGTACAAATGCTAGTAGCTATAAAAAGTATAGTAGATTATAAAAAAGCTATTTTTTTAGATAAGGTAATAGAAGCATATAACAAAGGCCTTTTTAAATAATAAAAAATGAATAAAAAGATAAGGGCTAGTTAATACTATTATTGTACCGGAGAAGTATTCTCCTATAGCAAACGATGAGAAATCTTCGTTAAGCTAAACCCCCCCATCCCCCTTTTAGGCCGCAAAATTGCGGCCTTCAAAATAAAAAATAAGCTAGAAATAAATTTATTTCTAGCTTATTTTTTTATTTACAATCTTTACATAATCCGTAAAAGAATACTCTATTTGATAAAACTTTAAATTCTGAGCTATCCTCAGCAGCATGATTAAGAGTAGAAAATGAAATATTTTCTAAATCGCAAACCTTACTACAGTTTATACATTGGATATGAGCGTGGTCGCCTTGTTTAGCATCATATCTAAAATTGCCTTCTCCAACGTTAATTTCTTGAACTAATCCAACTTCTACTAAAGTTTTTAATGCTTTGTAGACTGTAGCTAAGCTCATAGTAGGATACTCAGGTTGAAGTGCTTTATATATAATTTCTGCAGAAGGATGTTCACTTGTACTCATTAAATATTTATAAACTGCTAATCTTTGAGGAGTAAGCTTTAATTTCTTTTCTCTGAAGATAGAAGTTATATTCTCCATAATACACCATCCTTTTCTATTTGTATTACAATTATATAATAAATAATTTTAGGTGTCAATATATATTTGTTAGTAGGTTTTACTAATAAATATTTATTATTTATTTAATATTTATTATTTATTAAATATTTTTCGCTGATTTGTAATATTTATTTAATATTTTTTCGTTAATATTGTAATAAAATAAGTGATATGGTATTATTAGGATAGCAGTTGTTAATAAATTAACAAAATGTTATCTTTAAATACACTAATTAATAATATCATAATTTTTAGTAATAATATATACTAAAGATATAAAAGTTTTAAAAGGAGGAAATTTTATGGGAAAATACAAAGTAGGAGATGAGTTAATAGTAATTAATGATCCTTCAGAAGAAAAGGTTAAACTAAGAGAGTTAACTAAATTAGTATCAGATGGAGAATATGCTCAAATTTCATGGGGATTAAAAATTGTTGATGTAGAATATGATAAACCTTACGTAACTTTAACATATAGAAATGTAGATGGTGAACTAAATAAAGTATTTGCTGAATGTAGAGATGTTGAAAATTTTGACCATGAAAAAGTTTTAGAAAAAGCTCTTCTTAAGGCATTTACTAATGAAGTAATACAAATATCCGTAGTAAAAAATAGTATTCATTGCAAGAGATAAAATATAAAAATAAAGTATAAAAATAAAAGAGGATTTTTTCCTCTTTTATTTTTAAAATTTGAAAAAAATATTCTATATTTACAAGTTTTGGTTTATAATGGGTTTATATTAATAAACGAGGAAGAAATATGGATATTTTTATAGCTAGGCAAGGAATTTATGATAAATATGGGAAAGTAGTAGCCTATGAATTATTATATAGAAATTCACTAGAAAATAGTTTTAATCCTTTGATTGAGGATGAATTAGCAACTTATAAAGTCATTGATAATATATCTGCTTTTGGGTTAGATATTTTGACAGATAGTAAAAGAGCTTTTGTGAATTTTTCAGAAGCATTAATTAAGAAAAATATTGCTACATTACTTCCAAAAGAGAATGTTGTAATAGAAGTTCTAGAAACGGTGAACCCATCTGAAGAAATATTACATAAATTATCTTTTTTAAAAGACCAGGGCTATCTCATAGCACTAGATGACGTTATAGATATAAAACATCTTATTAGGTTTATAGGTGTTATAGATATTGTTAAAGTTGATTTTATATTATCAACAAGCAAATCAAGAAAAGAAATAGCATATGTGTGTAATAAATATAATATAACCATACTAGCAGAAAAAATAGAAACTTCGGATGACCTTAATGAAGCAAAAGAATTAGGTTGTGATTTTTTTCAAGGATATTACTATAGTAAACCATCTATATTTTTAGGTAAGGATGTTTCTATAAAAAATACTAGTATATTTATGTTACTAGTAGAGCTTGTAAAAGATGACTATGATATAGACAAGGTTGAATATGTAATGAAAACAGATATTGCATTAACATATAAGTTCTTAAAATTTATTAACTCATCTTATTTTAACTTTCTTCAAGAAATAAAATCAATAAAACAAGCTATAATGTTAATAGGAAGAGAAGAACTTAGAAAGTGGTTATCAATATTATCTGTTGCAGAAATGTCATCTGTAAATGATGGATATGCAAATAGCATAATAATTAGAGCTAAATTTTGCGAGGAAATTGCTAAGGTAGTTAATTGTAAAGATGAGGCATCTGCTTTTATGGTAGGTTTATTTTCTAATATACATCTAATGATAGAAAAAGACATTAATTATGTAGTGCAAGAATTACCATTAAATACAAATATAAAGAGTGCGTTACTTGGAGAAAAAAATATATTTAGAGAAATTTTAGATTTGGCATTAGCTTATGAGAGCATAGATAGCAGTAAAATAAATGAAATACGAAAAAAAATGAGTATTAGCGAAGGACTATTATGGAAATTATATTCAAAATCTATAGAATGGTGTAGCAATATAGATGATTAAGTCGATATTTGTCTTACAAAAATATGGTTTTGATACTTTAATTTAACAAAAATATATAATATAATATAAGAAAATCGTGATTTCGTTTTCAACTATGGGGTTTGGAGGGATGAGTATGAGTAAGTGTCCGTTTTGGTCAACAAACAAAGAAAGGGTAAATTGTTATAGTGAATGTCCAATTAATACTATAAATGATGAGAATGAATTATGTCCTTTTAAGGAGTTTTTGCCATCAGGTACTAAGTTATCCCTTGCAGATAACTTAAATGATGATTTATTTTATTCTCAAGAAAGATATTCAAATTATGATGATAGGGTTATTAATTATTAAAACATATAAAGAGTGCTGTTAAGCACTCTTTGTTTTTAATTATTTATGATAAGTCTAATGTTATTTTATACATTTATGAAGTAAGTCTTGTTTTAATTTCCATAGCTCTTCTGATAAATCTACATAGTAAGTGTGTGGATTTTCAAATCTTAATATTTCAGGCCACATTTTTAAACTTTCATTTTTAGAAAAATCTTTTATTTCTAATACAGAAGGGCTTTCATATACTTGAGTTCCCTTATCAAATATTTTTACCATTAAATCTTTAACGTAATAGTTAGTTACTGTTTTTCTCTTCCAAGTTTCAATTGGATGGAAAATTTCAAGTGGTTTTGATTCATCAATTATTTCATTGTTTAATGAAATAAGATCAGCTATAGCATTATCAGTATCTTTATCAAAAATTCTATATATTTTCTTAAATCCAGGATTAGTTATTTTTTCAGTATTTTCACTAATCTTAATTTTAGGTATAATTTTGTCTTCCTTTTCTACTGCAACAAGTTTGTAAACACCACCGAAAACTGGTTCTGATTTTGCAGTAATTAATCTTTCACCAACTCCAAATGAATCTATACAAGCTCCTTGGCTTAAAACATCTCTTATTATATGTTCATCTAGTGAGTTAGATACTATTATTTTACAATCTTGATAGCCAGCTGCATCAAGAATTTTTCTACATTTCTTAGTTAAATAAGTTATATCACCAGAGTCAATTCTAATACCAACTGGACGTTTTCCTAATGGTTTCAAAATTTCATCAAATACTTTTATTGCATTTGGTAAACCAGACTTTAATACATTGTATGTATCTATTAATAATGAGCAATTATCTGGATAAACTTCTGCCCAGGATTTAAAAGCTTCATATTCTGTATCAAATAATTGTACCCAACTATGAGCCATAGTTCCTACAGCAGGTACATTAAAGTATTTATCTGCTATAGTACAAGCAGTTGAATCACATCCACCAATAATAGAAGCTCTAGCACCATATATTGCACCGTCATATCCTTGAGCTCTACGTGATCCAAACTCCATTACAGTTCTTCCATCAGCAGCTCTACAAATTCTATTAGCTTTTGTTGCAATAAGTGTTTGGTGATTTATTGTAAGCAAAATCATAGTTTCTATAAATTGTGCTTGAACAACAGGACCTCTTACTATAACTAATGGTTGGTTAGGAAAAACAAAATTCCCTTCTGGAATAGCCCATACATCACATTCAAATTTAAAGCTTTTTAAATAATTCAAAAAATCTTCTGAAAAAATATTTTTGCTTCTTAAATAATCGATATCAGAATCTGTAAAGCTTAAATTATTTAAGTACTCAATTAATTGTTCCACTCCTGCCATAATACAGTATCCGCCGCCATCTGGAACTCTTCTAAAATACATATCAAAATAAGCTATTTTATTTTGGATTTCTTTATTGAAGTAACCGTTTGCCATAGTTAGTTCATAAAAATCTACTAACATTGTTAGATTACGTTCATTAGTAACATCAAATCTAATTAAGTTTTCCATATCTTTCTCCTTTACAAATATTAATATACTAAAGAAATTAATATTGACACATATAACTATTGTACCTCTATAAATTAATTATTACAATATAGTTATTTGGAGTGTGAAAAGTCAATAATAAGTAATAAGAGGAGATAATATGAAGGTTGATTTAGATAAATATCAAAAGAAAGCAGTTTATATAAATGAAAAAAATGTATTAGTTGTAGCAGCGCCAGGTTCAGGAAAAACCACTGTAATTATTAATAGAGTTAATTATTTAGTTAATGAATTAAATATTAAAGTAGGAAATATAATTGTAATTACTTTTACAAGAGCAGCAGCAGATAATATGAGAAATAGATATAAAAATGTATTCAATAGAGATGTGGCACCTTTTTTTGGAACCTTTCATGGATTATTTTATAAAATTCTGCTAAGAGAAGGATACAATATATCAATAATTGAAGGTGGAATTGCTCATAGAATTATTAAATCAGTTCTAGCTAAGTACAGTGATGAAGTTAGTGAAGATAAGATTAAGGAATTATTAAATAATATTTCTTTATTTAAAACTTCTTTAAAAAATATTGAAGATTTTAAACCATCTTTGTCAAAGGATATTTTTATAGAGGCTTTAGAAAAATATGAAGAGTATAAAAATAAAAATCAACTTTGGGATTTTGATGATTTATCTATTAAGGTAATTACATTATTTAGAGAAAATGAAGATATATTAAACAAGTACTTAAATTTATTCAAATATGTTCTTGTTGATGAATTCCAAGATTGTGATGAGTTACAAATAACATTCTTAAAGATGATGAATAAAAATAGCTCCCTATTTGCAGTAGGGGATGAAGATCAATGCATTTATAGTTTTAGAGGCTCGAAGCCAGAATATATGGTAACCTTTGAAGAAATCTTTAAAGGAGGAAAGAAGATTTATTTATCTGTAAATTATAGAAGTAATGAAAACATTGTTGATGCCTCTAAAGAAGTTATTAAAAATAATTTAAAGAGAAATAACAAAATAATAAACTCCTATAAAAGCACCAATGGAATTATTAAGTTTTCATCTCCATATGATGAAAGAAATCAAGGTGAAGAAATATCTAATATAATTGAAAAATCTATATATAATGTTACTGAAAATGCAGTTTTATATAGAACTAATATGGAAGCTAGAAGTATGATAGACACATTTACAAGAAGAAAAATACCTTTTGTTCTTTTAGATAAAGGATATAACTTTTTCGAACATTTTATTTCAAAAGATATTTTAGCTTATTTACAGCTTGCTATTAATATTAAAGACAGAGAAAGTTTTTTACATATAATAAATAAACCATTTAGATATATAAGCAAGAGCAACTTAGAATATCTTAGAACATACAGAGAAGATAAATGTCCATTTGATATACTAATTGAAAAAAAGGATACGCCTCCATATCAAGCAAAAAAATTAGATGAATTAAGAAAAGATATTATTCATTTAAATAAGTTATCATTATCATCAGCAATTCAGTATGTTATCACTGAATTAGGGTATATAGATTATTTAAAAGACTATTCTGAAAGATACAATCAAAGTATTGATGATTTAGAAGATATAGTTGAGGAATTTAAAAGTGCAGCTGATGGATTAAAAACTATTATAGAATTACTTTCTCATGTAGAAAAAGTTAAAGATAGTATAGAAGAAAGCAAGGATATAAAGGAGGGGGTAATTTTAAGTACAATTCATGGTGTTAAAGGTATGGAATTTAAGAATGTATTCCTAATTAATGCAAATGAAGAAACAATTCCTCATAGATCAGCTATGGATGAAAATATAGAAGAAGAGAGAAGACTTTTTTATGTTGGAATAACTAGGGCTATAGATAATTTATATATATTTTCTCCTAAAACGCAAAGAGGGAAATTTAAGGATGCTTCTAGATTTGTTATAGAAGGAAAATTTAAAGAAATAGAGACAAATGAAGATTATGGAATAAAGACTAATGATATAATTTCTCATAAGGCTTATGGAAGAGGCAGAGTATTAGAAATTAATAAAGATGTCATAAAAGTAGATTTTGGAGATAAGATACCTAAAAGTTTTTCAATTAGGGTATTGATGGAAAATAATCTTATCACAATAGATAAGTAATTGTTCACTAATTAGGTATTAGGCTGTATAATTTTATTATGGCAATAAAAGGAGAAAACAAGCTATATTATATAGATTATGAGGTGTATTAAATGGAGAATGTAAATTTAAGTAAGGTTAAATTTGCACTAGATGTGGGGACTCGATCACTAATAGGGACTGTTGGAATAGTTGAAGATAATAAATTTAAAGTAATATGCGAAAAATACTTAGAACATGAAGAAAGAGCCATGATAGACGGACAAATTCATGATATAGATTTAGTTGCAAAAGCTGTAAAAACAATAGTAGATGAAATTCAGTCAGAATTAGGAATTGAACTTAAAGATGTATCAATTGCAGCGGCGGGAAGATTCCTAAAAACAATAAATTCTGAAGGTATAATGAACTTAAACATAGATGATGAGATAACTAAGGAAGACGTAAAAAGTTTAGAGTTAATTTCTTTAAAGGCTGCTGAAAATGAAATAAATAAAACTACAGAAGGCAAACTTTATTGTGTAGGATATTCAGTTAGAAATTACTTTTTAAATGGTTTTGTTATTTCTAATTTAGTTGGACACAAAGGTGAAGAAGCAAAAGTGGAAACTATAGCAACATTTTTACCACGCTCAGTTGTAGATTCACTATATTCAGTAATGAGTAAAGTTGGATTAAAAGTTAATAACTTAACTTTAGAGCCAATAGCTGCTATTGAAGCAGTAGTACCACAAAAATTAAGACTTTTAAATATAGCTTTAGTAGATATTGGAGCTGGTACATCAGATATAGCAATAAGTTCTAAGGATAGCATATCATCCTATGGAATGGTTCCACTTGCTGGTGATGAAGTAACAGAGGCAATAGCACAAGAATGCTTAGTAGATTTTAATACTGCTGAATACATAAAAAGAAATTTATTAATAAGTGATGAAATAACATATACAGATGTAATAGGATTTGAAAATACTATAAAATCAGAAAATATATTAAAGAGTATTAAACCAATAGTAAAAAAAATAGCAGAAGCTATAGGTAGTAAGATAATTGAATTAAATGCTAATAAATCACCAAGTGCATTATTCTTAGTAGGAGGAGGCGCTCATACTCCAGGTCTTATAAATGAATTAAGTGATGTAATGAATATACCTATTCAAAGAATAGCAATTAAAGATAGAAAGGCTATAGAAAATTGTATTAGTAATAATGATTTAGGATCAGCAGGAGTAACAGTATTAGGTATAGCATTAATATCAATAAAAAATGGGCACAATGATTTTATTGAAGTTACTTTAAATGGTTCAGAAGTTGCTTTATTTAATTCTCATAACCATAGTGTTGTGGATGTAATAATTCATGCTGGAATTAATCCTAATATGTTAATTGCAAAGAATGGTAAGAATTTAAGATATACATTAAATGGAGTAAAAAGAGTAGCTTTTGGAGAACGAGGAAGAAGTCCAAAGATTAAAGTTAATGGAAATATTGAAAGCTTAGATAAGATAATTAAGTCAGGGGATAATATCGAAATAACATATGCTATTTCAGGAAAAGATGCAAATCCTACCATTATTGATGAAATAAGGGGATTCAATAGCAAGAGTTTTTATCTTGATAATAAAATAATAAATCTAGAACCCATTATTTTAGTTAATGAAAATAAAGAAACTCTAGATTATTTTATAAAAGAAAATGATAATATTAATATAATTCTTCCTAAAACTATTGGGGATTTAAAAAAATATATAATTAATAAGGAAGTAAATATTAAAAAGGATTCAGAAACTATAAGTGATAGTTATATTATTAATGAAAATGACAACTTAATTACCTATGAGAAATCAAATAATCAGGAAGAAATATTAAAAGATACTATTGAAATAGAAGTAGGTTTTAATGATTCAAAGATAAAATTATATGGCAAAAAAGATTATATCTTTGTAGATATTTTCAATTATGTTTCTTTTGATTTAAGAGAAGCAAGGGGCACAATTAACTTAATGTTAAATGGAAATAAAGTTGGATATACAGAAAGACTGAATGATGGGGACAGTATTGAGGTTTTCTGGACATAGGTAATACTACATAAAATACAATTAAGGGGGCAATATTTATGAATTTTAAAGATGAAGCAATAAGTATAAAAAATGAATTGATTAATATAAGACGAACTTTACATCAGTATCCAGAGTTAGGTATGGAA
>JAEZAL010000272.1 GCA_023427705.1 Bacillota bacterium
TATCGTCTTCAATCAATAGTATTTTTTTCAAAGTCTTCACCTCTAACTTAGTATCTATATTTTCTATTAAAATATTACCATAGTTTTACCATTAAATATATTTTAAATAATTTTATGCTTATTATAAGAATAAGTGTATATAATAAGTACTTTTCAACTTAATATATACACTTATATATGAATCCCTCAATTTAGAATAAGTTTTTTATACCACTTATGATACGGGGCTCCGTATCACTAGTAAGTGAGTTCTTACATTTTATTAATATATTGAGAAGCTTCTGTTATTTGTTTTAATATGACACTGTAATATGTTTTTATTAGATTTCTCTCTGTATCTCCTATTTTACTGGATATATTTTTTCCAATTTTTATAATTATATTTCAACATAAAAACTTGTAAAAACATAAACTAATTTATTATAATAAATCTACATACAATTAACGAGGTGAATTTCTTTGAATAATAAATCAAATAATATAGATACCAAAAAATTTATAGACACCTTTGAAAATTTATCAAGAATTGAAAGACATAATCAAACTGTAATGGGAATAAAAAAAAGCGAAGCTAGAGTTTTGCTTTGTGTAGAATTCCTTCATGAAGAAAAAAAATGTAAAGTTAATATTTCAGAAATTAGCAAAAGTTTATCTATTACTCCTCCAAGTACAACTGAATTTGTAAAAAACTTAATCAATAAAGGTTATCTTGAAAAAAATATTGATCAAAAGGATAAAAGATTTATTGAAATAACATTGACTGATGAGGGAAAAGAAATAGTAAAAGGTTTAAAAGAATATTTTGATTCTTTATTTTCTGGAATTATAGAAAGATTAGGTACAGAACAAAGTAAATTATTAATTGAATTACTAGATATAGTTAATATATATTTTGATGAATGGTATAGTAATCTAAAATAGGAATTAAATTTCTATTTTGGTTACTATATTTTTTTTACTTTTATACAAACTCTTCCTTTTAATATTGACCTCTTATTATAAAAATGTTAGCATTAAATCCGTTAGGTTACCTAATTAATTAAAAACTATATGAATATTAATAGTGTGTAATTTAAAATTACTTGTTAAATCTAAATTTAAACATAAAAACTATTGAGGTGAAAGACATTGAAAAAATCATATATCGTAATGATATGCACATTTTTAATTGCTCTAGTTCTAATTTCAAAAGCATTTTTATTAAATGAGGGTATAAAATTCTTTTTATTAATATTCTTCTTTGTTGGTTGTGGACTAGGATTATTAAGACTATTTGTTAATAGCCAAATAAAGAAAATGAAGGGTAAACCATTATCAAGAAAAATTATTTTCTTTGCTGTTTTACTAGGAATAGGTCTTCCTTTCCAAAGTTGGTTTAGAGTTAATGTACTGTTTAGTATGGATAAATCTTTTATGCCATGGACTATTTTAATGATGGTAACAGGGGCTGTTTTTATGACAATTTTCTTTGGTTTTATAAAAGATAAATTTACTAAAAAAGCAGTATCTGAAGATGAATTAGTAAAAGCAGCTTAATATTTATTATTAATTTATGATAAATAAAGTTATACATATAAATTAAAACTGTATATATAAAGAAAAAGTTCTTTTTAACTTAATAAAGCTAAAAAGAACTTTTTTTGTACGAAGTATATTTATTATCTTCAGTAGCTTCTTTAAGATAAAATAATATTTATTATAATATAAATATACTACTCTTCCAATTAAACTACTTTTATAACATTATATAATGAATAGAAATACATTTTGTTGTATTACATTAATACCTTTTAGAACAGTTGTTTCATCATATACTAAAATTAAAAATTACATAGAAATATTACCATTAGTGCTATATTCCATAATGAAAACAGAACCTTTCCCACTCAGTGTCATAAATATATTTTTTTCATGCTTTATAACTTTATATCCAACTTTCTCATAAAGATTTTTAGCACCTATGTTTTTAGATAATACCTCTAATATATATTTTTCATACCTATCGTCTTTGTGTATATGATTTAAAAGCCTTTTTCCTATTCCTCTTTTTCTTGCATCTTTGTCTACTGCTAAAAAATCTATATAACACTCTTTTTCACTTTTAACTATAACTTTAGTCATTATAATATCCATTTGCCAAAACATTTAGCTTACTTAAAAAAAATATATCTTTAGTTTAAACTCTGATTAATAACTCTTAACTATAAATTCTTACTTCCTATCTTTGCTTCTATAACTTTCTTAGAAAGTCCTCCATGAATAATTTTAATAATATCATTTTCATTATAGTTGCAATAATCATACACTCTAAATTTAATTTCTCTTTTATTCAAAAAATCAGTAACATATACTTCGTGGTATCCCCGTCTTCCTCTACTTCCCATTTTCATTATAATACCTGTACATATCCCTTCAGTTTCTGTGTATAGCCCAAAAATAGCGTCTACAAAATATAATATATCTGGAATAATAAAAATAGAAGCAATAACCATCATAGGAATATACACTAACCTAAAATCACCTAAGAATGGTAATATAAATATAAGTCCAATCAAGTCAATATGTTTAATTCTTTCAGTAAAACTTACCGATACATGAGGTAATATCATAGGTTTAATCTTCCATAAAAAACTACTATCCTCATATGAGTGTGTATTATAAGTTTTTCTCCAATTCTTTTGTGTTTCAGAAAGTATAGTAACTGTTTTGATCTTAATTTTAAACATATACAAGTTTATATATCCTACATATATAATTAATGCTGAAATAATTATATTAATATTTTTTACAATAATAATTGTAAATACTATATATCCAATAAAAAATATATTTAATAGCTTCATAACAAACATTTGTTTATTAAGTTCTTTCTTCTCATCTTTTGAAATTTTCCTACCCCTTTCCAAAAAATTAAAAAGGCAACATATTAAAACGCAAAATATAGTAAATTTATTAAATGAATCTACAGCCCTTATAGTTTCATATGAACCATCACTCATAAAATATATAGCATTAGTAGCTATATTTATCATTATTGGAAGTATAGAAAAAATCATATAACTTTCAATACCTCTTTTTTCAGACCACATTTTCTCTCCCCCCACCTTTTATAAAGTCACACTTTTTCCATTTATATGGTAACTTATTCAAATAATTATATATTACTTTAATTGCTTCGTAAATAATACAAATAAAAAGTCCTATCCTAATCTAAGTATTTATCTATAATTTCTAATATTTCATTCACTAATCTATTAGCTCTCTACAACCAATACTTTCCTATAAACATTATAACTCTTCTATATAGTTGATAGATTCAACAAAAAAGAATATAATTTATTAAATTAATAAACTACATTATTTTACATATTGGGAGGATTCTACATGAAACAACTAAAAAGCCCTCGCTTAATGCTTGTGGCATCAATGACAATATTCGGTACATTAGGACCTTTTGTACGAAACATATCCGTATCATCTGGAGAACTTGCATTATATCGTGCTATTTTAGCAGCTCTTTTAATTGCTATATTTCTTATAGTAACTAAACAAAAGATACCATTTGCAAATATAAAAAAAGAAGTTCCTTTATTACTTGCATCAGGAGTAGCAATGGGTATTAACTGGATTCTTTTGTTTCAGGCATATAAATACACTACAGTTTCAGCTGCAACATTAAGCTATTATTTTGCTCCTGTTATCGTAACAATTGTCTGTCCTATTCTTTTTCATGAGAAATTAACTAAAAAACAAATTATTTGCTTTATCATGTCTACATTTGGACTTGTAATGATTACTGGTATTAGTGATATAGGTGGTGGAAGCGACTTTATTGGAATTTTATTTGGATTAGGTGCAGCAGTATTTTATGCTACTGTTATTCTAATTAATAAATTCATTAAAAAGGTTGAAGGAATTCATAGAACCTTTTTACAATTTATTTCTGCAATTATAATTTTAATTCCTTATGTTTTATCCACTAGTGGAATAACTTTAGGTAACTTAAATAGTATTGGATGGATTAATCTATTGATTGTTGGACTTATTCATACAGGAATAACATACTGTATGTATTTTTCATCTTTAAAAGAGTTGCCTGGACAAAAAGCTGCTATTCTAAGCTATATAGATCCTTTAGTTGCAGTTATTATTTCAGTTACTATTTTGGGAGAAACAATGACACCTTGGCAGATAATAGGTGGAGTTTTAATTTTAGGATTTACTCTTTGGAATGAAATTACACCAAAAAAAGTTTAG
>JAEZAL010000305.1 GCA_023427705.1 Bacillota bacterium
GAGCTAATGTATCAATAGTTAGTTTAGATGGAACAATTATAGGAAATAGTGATAAAACTAATATAGGTCAAAAATATAAAGAAAATAAGATTATTGAAGATATTAGTACTGAAATTAAATTATTAAATGAAGAAAACACTGAGGAAACCTTCTCAGACTCAAGAAGTAATCAACTTATATCTTTTTCTAATATTGGAGTTAATGATTGGTACTTACTATCTACTATCCCATATAGTTATTTAAATAAGGAAGCTAACCTAATTAGTATAAATATAATTATAATTGGAATAGTATCTTTCTTTATAGCTATGGTTATATCTATTTTAATATCAAAGGGCATTTCAAAATCATTAAAAGAACTAATTGATGATATGAATAAAGCAAAAAGTGGAGATTTAAATATAGATATAAAAGATAATTATAAGGATGAAATAGGAAAAGTTAATGGTGCATTTAAAGAAATGCTTATTAAAATAAGTAAATTAATAGTAGATATTAAATATTTAATAGATAATATTTCAAATGGTACAAAAGTAATTTCAATATCAGCAGAGCATTCATATGCAGTTTCAGAGGAAATATCAGCAACCATGAGTGAAATAGAAGCAGGTGCTGTTGGACAAGTGGTTAGTGCCAATGAAAGTTTGGATTCTATGAATAATTTATCAGATGAAATAAATATAGTTAATGATAAAACTAGTAATGTTTTAAGTCATTTAGAAATAACAAGAAAAATACAAAATGGAGCAGTAGATACAGTAAATATATTAAATTTAAGGGCAAAAGAAAGTAATCAGATATCTTTAGAAATTGCAAATGAAATAAATGAATTAAATAATGAAGTAAAAGAAATTAAAGATATTGTTGATATAATAACAGGTATTTCAGAGCAAACAAATTTATTATCATTAAATGCAGCTATAGAATCAGCAAGAGCAGGAGAGCAAGGAAAAGGATTTGCAGTTGTTGCAGATGAAGTTAGAAACTTAGCAAATAAATCAAAGGAATCTTCAATAAGAATAGCAAATATAATAAATAATATTCAAAAGAAAACAGAGGGGGTTGCTAATATGGCAAGCAACTCAAAGGGAATAATAAATCAACAAATGAATGCTTTAAAAAACACTAGTTCAGCATTTCAGGAAATATTTTATTCAATGGGTAAAATTGATGATGAATTAAAAGATTTCTCTAGATCCATAGACAATATAGTTCAGTCAAAGGAAGCTACTAAGAGTGCTATAGAAAATATAGTATCTATTTCAGAAGAAACAGAGGCAACAACTAGAGAAGTATCAAGTGCTACTCAAGAACAAATAAAGGAAATAGAAAAAGTATCTGATTTTTCAAAGGAATTAGATAAAATAGTTGAAAACTTAAAAAATACTATTTCTTATTTCCATATAGAAGATAAAAATGTAGATTAATATGATAAATATTGTCTATAAAAACATAAGTAATTTCTTGTAGCATTTATGAGTAATATTATAAGATAAATATGAGAATGAAATTAAGTGGAGGGAAGAATATGTCTATAGTTGAACAGTCATTTGGAATAACAAAAAATGGCCTACAAGTAAAAAGCTATACCTTAACTAACAAAAACAAAATGGAAGTAAAAATCATAACTTATGGCGGGGCTATTGCAGAAATAAAAGTTCCAGATAAAAATAATGATTTTAGAGATGTTGTTTTAGGATATGATGGCATCCAAGGATATGAAAGTGGTAAAAAATTTCATGGTGCTTTAATTGGACGTTGTGGAAATAGAATAGAAAATAGTAAATTTACAATTAACGGTGAAGAATATACTCTAGCAGCAAATGATGGAGTTAATCATCTTCATGGAGGAAATAAAGGTTTCGATAAAGTTATTTGGAGTTCAAAAATAGTTGATAACGAAAATAATATATTAAAATTATCATATTTAAGTAGAGATGGAGAAGAAGGATATCCTGGAAACCTAAATGTAAATGTATTCTATACTCTAACAGATGATAATGAATTAAAAATAGAATATAGGGCTGTTAGTGATAAAGATACAGTAGTTAATCTTACTAATCACGCTTATTTCAATCTTAGAGGACATTCTTCAGGTGATATTTTAGAACAAAAATTGTTTGTAAATTCAGATAATTTTACTGTTAATGATAAGTATTCAATTCCTACTGGAGAAATAAGAAGTGTAGAAAATACACCTATGGACTTCAAAAAATTAAAGACTATAGGACAAGATATAAATTCTAAAGATGAACAAATTGAATTTGGACAAGGTTATGATCATAACTGGTTATTAAATGCAAAAGGTGATTTATCAGTATTATCAGCGAAGCTTATTGATGAAGTTAGTGGAATAGCTATGGAAATGTACACAACTAATGTAGGAGTGCAAATATATAGTGGCAATTTTCTTGATGGCTTAGAAATAGGTAAGGATAATGTAGCTTATGAAAAAAGAAATGGAATATGCTTAGAGACTCAATTTGTTCCTAATGCTATAAATGACAATAATTTTGAAACATCATTGCTTAAGGCAAATGAGGAATATAGACATACAACAATATATAAATTTACA
>JAEZAL010000331.1 GCA_023427705.1 Bacillota bacterium
CAAATTGAAACATATCCAAAATCCTCCTATAAATATAAATATAAACAATACTCCCTGATATCATTATAACAGTAAATTTATTACTAAGCTAATAATTTTAAATAATTTGTAGAAAATTTAACAATTAGAAAAAACGCATTTCTGCGCTTTTTCTACTAATTTTTAATTTTATCTTCTATAGCATAAATTTGTTAATATTACTTTCTTAAATTAATGAATATCTTTAATTCCTATGCTTTTCCATTACTTCCACATACCATAATTTTATGAGCTACTACTTTCTTCATAGCCTCTTTACCAGGTGTCATATATTTTCTTGGATCATTAGCATCAGGATTTTCTTTAAAGTATTTTTTTACTTCATCTGAAAAAGGTATTTTTAAATCTGTTGCTACGTTTACCTTACATATTCCAAGAGATATTGCCTTTTTAACTAGTTCATCTGGTATATCTGATGCCCCATGTAATACTAATGGTACATCTACAACATCTCTAATCTCTTTTAATCTATCAAAATCTATTTTAGCTACTCCCTTATATAGACCATGTGCTGTTCCTATTGCTACAGCCAATGAATCTATTCCAGTTCTTTCTACATATTCTTTTGCTTGATGTGGATTAGTGTACTTAGTATCTTTTTCATCTACTATTAAGTCATCTTCTTGTCCACCTAATCTTCCAAGTTCAGCTTCTACTGTTGCATCATATTTATGTGCATATTCTACTACCTTTTTAACTATAGCTATATTATCTTCAAATGACTCATGTGAGGCATCTATCATAGCTGACTTAAATCCTAAATCAATAAAATGCTTTATTTCATCTATTACTTCAAAATGGTCTAAATGTATAGCAATTGGAATATCATATTTTTTAGCTGCTACTTCAGCCATAGATACTATAAATTCTCCACCTGCATATGAAATAGTTGATGGTGTTCCTGCTAAGATTACTGGTGATTTTAATTCTGCTGCTGTTTCTACAACTACCTGTAAAGTTTCTAAGTTATGAATATTAAAGGCTGGCACTGCATATCCTTCTCTTTGAGCTTTATTTAACATTTCTCTTGTTGATACTATCATAATTCCCAACTCCTCTTTTAAATTATTTATACTATTTATGTATTTTTTCATTTGTATTTTATTTACTATTAATTTATTTTTATTAAATATATCTTTTGTTTTATTAATACAACCTAATGAATATTTATAATATGAACAATCTATCTTATCTTTTACTGGTAATTATAACTTGTACTATTTTTGCATTTACTTTTCAACTTGTAATGTTGTCATTACCAGTTTAATTAAAAAAATTTTATTTTTTAATTGTTATTTAATTTCACTCTATACTTGAACTTATCTCCTCTAGCAACACTTAAAGTATATTCAATTACATTTGTATTCTCATAGGTAAGTCTCTCAATTTTTAAACTTGGAGAGCCTTCTTTAATATCTAAATAAATACTTTCTAACTTATTAGTTAAAATAGGCATAAAGTATTCTTCTGCTGATGTTATTTTAGTATTAAAAGATTTTGATAATATCTCATACATGGGATATTCTTCTAATTGCTCTTTTGTTAATCCCTTAAATCTATTATAAGGTAGATATGTAGTTTCATACATCATAGGTAATCCATCAGCTTTTCTTATTCTAGATACCTTGTATAGTAAATCACCTATATCAATTTTAAATATTGAGCTTACTTTTTCATCTGCTTGAACTATTTCAAATCCAGTAACTTCTGAACTAGGAACCTTATCTATTTTTTTCATTTCCTCTGTAAATGAATAGAAAGAGATTAAATCTTGATTCATTCTTTTAGGTGATACAAAGGTACCTTTTCCATGAACCTTATATATGTATCCTTCCTTTTCGAGTTCATCCATAGCTTGCCTTACTGTAGTTCTGCTAACATCGTATCTTTCACATATCTCTCTTTCAGAAAATAATTGATCATTTTCCTCTAAGTTATTTTCTATCATATCTATAAGAATATTCATAAGTTGTAAATATAGGGGCGTTCTAGAGCTTTTATCTACTATTGCACTCATTAAATTCACCTCATTATTTTTCTATTTTGATTATATCATAAATTTAAAATATAAAAAGAAAATTTTTCTAATTTACAATATTTTAAATAAAGAAACTGTTATATATTGTTTTTATCAACATATAACAGTTTCTCTTACTATAATTAAGTTCTATTTTAAAATTTCTATGACATTGTCAGGCGCTATATTTCCAGCTAAAATATATGCAAGTAATGCCGAACCATTCCATGGATCCAAAGCTGGTTCTTGTAAATAACATTTTAAACCTGATTCTTTAATCATTTCTTTTAATGGTTCTAAAACATATTTCCCTGCCTTAAATACTCCACCAGTATAAGAAACTACAAATTCCTCTGTAAAATTTAAATCTTTAGCTATAGCCTTTATATGTTCAAATATTGCTTCTGCTGACTGTCTAAATATTTCCCTACAAGCTGGACATCCTGCTTCTGCAGCTAAGAAGCATATAGTTGAGAACTTTGCTAAATCGGTTCTATTAAATTTTAATCTATTAAATACTATCTCAACTATTTCATATTTATAAGTAATTTTATATTCTTTTTCTAGAATATCAACTAATACTGTTTTTTCTTTTCTACCATCTTTTTGTTTTGTATATTCATTTATTGTTTTTAAGGCTATCCAATAAGCACTTCCATCATCACCTATTCCAGGGCCAAAGCCACCACATCTAGCTAACTTTCCCTCTGAATTTCTTCCATAGGCTATGCTTCCTGTTCCTGCTACTACATTAACTCCTGGCTTGCAAGCAGTACCACCAGCCCATCCATTAACAGCGTCATTATCTATTGAATATGGAACTTCCATAA
>JAEZAL010000072.1 GCA_023427705.1 Bacillota bacterium
CCATGTATTTTACCTATGTTACCTATATATATTTCATATTTTATAGGAGGTAATAATGATGAGAATAACAATAAGAGTAATAAGTCATTAATTAATTCTATTGGATTTGTGATTGGATTTTCAATAATATTTACTATTCTAGGTGCTGCAGCAGGAACTTTTGGAGACTTTATACAAAAGTATATGAAATTATTTAATATAATAGCAGGGATAGTATTAATAGTTTTGGGATTTAATTATATTGGCATATTTAAAATTCCACTATTAGAAAGAAGTTTTAAGTTAAAAAATAAAACAAATTTAAATAAGTTAAATCTAACAACATCTATTTTATTTGGAATGATATTTTCAATTGGTTGGACTCCATGTGTAGGAACTTTTCTTGGAGCAGCTTTAATGCTTGCAGCTAATTCACAAGATACAGTAAAGGGGATTTTAATGCTTTTATCATATAGTTTAGGGCTTGGAATACCATTTATAATATCAGCTCTTTTAATTGATAACCTTAAAAGTGCTTTTAAGTTTATTAAGAAAAACTATAATATTATAAATACTATATCAGGAATATTATTAATAATAATAGGATTAATGATGATGACTGGTTATTTAAATTTATTTTTGTCTTGGTTAACATTTAATTAGGAGGTAGAAGTTATGAAGGGAAAAATGAGAGTAGCTGTATTACTAGGTTCATTAATTTTATTATTTGTCATAGTAAAGTATGGTTATGAATATTTATCAGGATCATATAAGCCTGAAGAAAATATCTCATCACAAGTAGAGAAGAAAGAGGCAAATGACTTTACAGTTTATAATGAGCAAGGAAATGAAGTTAAGTTATCTGATTTTAAAGGGAAAAAGCCAGTAGTAATAAATGTATGGGCAAGTTGGTGTGGCCCATGTCAAGCAGAAATGCCATATTTTGAGGATGCAATAAAAAAATATGGTGATGAAGTTGAAATATTAATGATTAATTTAACAGATGGAAGAAGAGAAACAAAAGATAAAGCATTAAAGTTTTTAAAAGAAAATAATCTAGAAATGGATATAGTTTTTGATGAAGATCTTAGTGCTGCTAATGCTTATAATATTATGGGCATTCCTAGAACAGTATTTATAAATATAAATGGAGAAATAAATTATGACAGAGAAGGATTAATAGATAAGGATACCTTATTTACTAATATAGAGAAGATAATAGAATAATAAAAAGAGAGATAGAAGTAAATATAAGTAGATAGTTATTTCTATCTCTTCATTTTTTTAGTAATATAATTATATAGCGTTAAATTAATGGGGGGATAGAGATGGATAGCAGGAAATTACTTAATTTAATAAAGAAAGAAGAAGGAATGAAGCTAGATTTCAAATTAAAGCTATCCTTAGAGAATGAAAGTAGTAAAAAAGAATTAGCAAAAGATGTTTGTGCTATAGCAAATTCAAGAGGTGGTAGAGGATATATAGTAGTAGGAATAGAAGATAAAACAAAAAGGGTAGTTGGATTAGGTGATAATGAAATTATAAGTGAAGAACAAGTTCAGCAAATAATTACTTCTAGATGTGAACCTCCAATACCAGTTACAGTAGATATAATATCATTAGAAAACAAAAAGTTATGTGTAATTACAATTTATGATGGAGACCATAAGCCATACCAATTAAGAGAAAATGGAGCTTTTTACATTAGAAGAGGTTCCACAACTGATACCATGAGAAAACAAGAGTTAATAGAAGCCTTTGAAGAAAATTTGGATTTTTTTATGGAAACATCAAAGATAGTAAAGAGTCAAATAAGTTTTTTAGATGAAGTTTTATATAAAAATTATTTTAAAAAGAAGGGTATAGAAATTAATGAAGAAAATAAAGAATTTCTATTAGAAACTTCTAGAATTATATCTTTAGATAAAGAAAGTGGTGAATATAATTGCACCTTAGGAGGTTTGTTGGTTTTTTCAAATGTTAATAGTATGTGGCTACCACATAATATGATAAGAATAAACAATAAAGTAAATAAGGAGAAAAATAATACTATAATAATTCAGGGAAATATTCTAGATATGATTGATAAATCAATTGTGGAGATATCAGAAATTCTACCTAAAGATTACCCAATAAATGCAATAATTGAAGCTATAAGTAATGGAGTATTATACAGAGATTATTCTGCTTTTGATAAAATTATAGATGTTCATATAGGAAATAAAGAAATTATTATTACAAGTCCAGGGGCTATTATTGGAAATAGTAGATCAGTAAATAATATAAATCAAAATAAGAGAAATATGTGGTTATATGAAAAGATAATTACTATAGATGATAACAAAAGGTTTTTAAATAATGGAAAAGGATTTTTAAGGATAAAAAAATCTTTTAATAATAGTAGAAGTGTTAAATTTATTAATTCTATTAAAGAAGATTATTTTAGAGTAGTTTTACCAGGAGTAAAAGATTTCCGTAAATAAATATAACAATATATAATTTTGCTATTATAAATAGTTATCATATGAATTAGTAAAGTAAATATATTATTTGAAAATTTATTGTACTATGATATAATAATTTCTACTAAATAATATACACAGTTATATAAGTAAGGGAGTTTAACATGAATAGTAAAGTTGAATTAGTATATGAAAATAATGAGTATATAGTTAAAGTTAATAACTCAGTTATAAATAAGGATAATGACTTAGAAAAAGCATATGAGCAATTTAAAAATGTAATAAAGAATAATAAATCAGCTGAAGCAAGAGCGTGGGATGATATTGTAGATAAGTTTAAAGGGTTAGATAGCAAGGATTTAGAAATAAATAATGAATATAGAACTATGACTTATGGAAATATGAAGTATTTCTACAATATGGGAAAAGTTTTCTATATGGCTAATGGGCAAATGGTACCTTTAATAGGAGGTTATGGATTATTTAAATTTACATTACATGAAGTATGCAATGGAGATTTAAATAAAGCAAATGAATTTATAGAGTTTTGTAAAGATGTTATGTTAACAGATGTGAATTACAGAGTTACAGATTCTAGTATAATAGTTTCAAGTGCTAGTTTTAACTATGGTTCAGCTGAATATAACTTTTCAAGTGGAAAAATTAATAAAGGTGCATCTATAACTCAAGGTACTTTCGATGAGTTTAAGACATATGTATTAGATATAATTAAGAAAAAATAAAGTTTTTACAAAGAATCATTTTATATGATTCTTTTTTTATATATAAAATTAATAAAATAATAAATAATAACTATTATTTTCTTAATAAATAAATACTTAAATTAATATAATGTAAAATTTTAACAAGAAATTGAAGAAGTTTTAAAAAATATAATATAATATGTATATAATTATCATTATGTATAGAGGGAGGGGAATTTTATGAATGATGGATATGAGAGTTTTGAATCTGACTTTAATATTTTTAACAATAAAATGTCATTATTAATTGATTCTAGAAATAAAGATGAAATAGTGAAGGTTATTAAAGAAAAGCATTTGTCAGAAATTTATGATGAGGTTGATAAAGAACATAAAACGGATGATCTTATTATATGGAATGCTATTTATACTAGAGAGATAATAAGGAATGGAATAGCAAAAAAATATTTACATCCCATTTACAATAAGTTTTATAGAAGAATAAAGGAAGCTAGTTCTATACAAGTTTTGCAAGAAATAGAATTAGATATGATAAATGAATACATGGAATTACTAATTAATGATACAGAAATTACAGACAGTTTCACTGTAAACAAGCTTCTACAAGCCCTTCATTTAAATATAGAAAACCATATATCCCTAGAAGAAATCTGCAAAAACTTAAATATTTCAGTTGGGTATGCATCTACTTGTTTTAAAAAATATAAAGGTGTATCAGTGATGAAATATTTAAGAGAAATAAAAATAGAAAGAGCAAAAATTTTATTGTTAAGTACTGAAAAAAGCATTTTGGAAATTAGTATTTTATTAGGTTTTCATGATCAAAGTCATTTTACTAATACATTTAAAAAGTTAGTTGGAGTATCACCATTGAAATTTAGAAATAAAAATTACTCAATATAAGTGGAAATTTATTGATAATATTATAAATAAATACTATAATGAGTAATAAAAATATATATAAGGGGGCAAAAAAATGTCACATAATTGGAGTTTAAAAGAACTTTATTCCTCATTTACATCTAATGAGTTTCTTGGGGATTTAGATAAAGTTGATAAAAGCATTAATGATTTAATAGCTTTTTCAGAAAAATTAAATGGAGAAAGTGATGAGTTAAAATCATTAGAAGATATAATAAATAAGCTTGAAAATCTGTACCTACTTATTAGTAAGGTAGCATCATTTGCTAGCTTAACTATTAGTGCAGATTCAAAAAATGTTGAAGGAAGAAAATACTTAGATGTTATTAATAATAAAATTAGTCTTCTAGCAGAACCATCAACTAAAATATATAAATGGGTTGCAAGTATAGAGAATATAGATGAAGTTATTAATAAATCTGAATTATTAAAAGAGCATAATTTTATAATAAAAGAAATAGTTTCTAAGAATAAATATATGTTAAGTGATAAAGAAGAGGCTATAATTGCTAAAATGAGAACTACAGGATCAGAAGCTTGGTCAAATTATAAAGATTATTTAATATCAACTCATAAAGTAGATATTAATGTAGATGGAAAAGAAGAATCCCTTCCATTAACTGTTGTATTAAATATGGCTTATAGTAAAGATTCAGAAGTAAGAAAAAATGCCTATGAAGCTGAAATAAAATCATATGAAAAAATAGAAGAAGGGGTAGCAGCTGCCTTAAATGGAATTAAGGGAGAAGTAATAACTACATCAGAACTTAAAGGTTATAAATCACCTCTTCATATGACATTAGAAGAATCTAGAATGGATGAAGATATTTTAAATGCTATGCTTACAGCAATTAAAGAAAGTTTACCTACATTCAGGAAATATTTAAAAAGAAAAGCTGAAATTTTAGGACATAAAAATGGGCTTCCATTTTACGATTTATATGCTCCAGTAATAGAAAAAGAAATGAAATTTGATTTCGAAGAGGGTAAAGCCTTTGTTGAAAAGAATTTTAGAAAGTTTAGTGATAATTTAGCTAACTTTGCTTTAAAAGCTTTCGATAATAATTGGATAGATGTTTATCCTAAGGAAGGAAAAGTAGGAGGAGCATTTTGTGCAAGTATTAAAGATATTAAAGAAAGTAGAATATTATTAAACTATGGAAATAGCTTTAGTGACGTAGTCACAATGAGTCACGAACTAGGTCACGGCTTCCATGGAGAATGTTTAAATAATGAAACTACATTAAATTCAGAATATCCAATGACTTTAGCAGAAACAGCTTCTAACTTCTGTGAAATAATTATTAAGAAGAGTGCTGTAAAAGAAGCTAGTAAGGAAGAAGCCTTTGCTATTTTAGAAGCAGAAATTTCAGACTGTAATCAAGTAATAGTAGATATATATTCAAGATTTTTATTTGAAAGTGAAGTTTTTGAAAAGAGAAAAGAAAGTTCATTATCAGTAGAAGAAATAAATAATGCAATGCTTAGTGCACAAAAAGAAGCTTATGGAGATGGATTAGATAATAATTACCTTCATAAATATATGTGGACTTGGAAGCCACACTATTATTATGCAACTGCAAACTTCTATAACTTCCCATATGCCTTTGGAAACTTATTTGCTAAGGGATTATATGCAGAATACTTAAAGAGAGGCGATAGCTTCTGTAAGGAATATGAAGAATTACTTGCAGTTACAGGTAAGAACAGTGTAGCAGATGTAACTAAGATAATGAATATAGATGTTCATGATGTTAACTTCTGGAGAAACTCACTTAAACTTATAGAAGAAGATATAGAAAAGTTTATAGAATTAAGCTATGAAATAAAGTAATAGTGAAGAATTAATAGTTAAGAGTTTAGGAAAAACTCTAAGGGAGTTTTTGAATTGTGATTTTGTAAATTGAGCTGTTTGTAAGACAGCTCAATTTTTCATTCTTTCATTCTTTCATTTCAATTTGATTTGAATTATTTCACTTCTACTTCCTACTCTAAGAGGTGGTCCCCAAGTTCCATAACCTGAAGAAACTACAACATTTAAATTATCTTTTTTTAAATATCCATAATCAACTTCAAATATACTATTAGTTATAAGATTAGCAGGAAATATTTGACCTCTATGAGTGTGGCCAGAAAGCTGTAAATCAATATCAGTATTTAAGCTTTCATTAATATACTTTGGATTATGATCAATAACTATTAATGGTTTAGACTTATCTAAATCTTTAGTTAATTCACCTAAATTAGCTCGAGAAGTATCACTAATTGAATTTACAGTTATATCATCTCTTCCAATTATATAGAATTTATTATCAACTAAAGCAACTTCATCTCTTAAAACAGTAACAGAGTTTTCTTTAAGAATATCTACTATGTCAGATTCTTTTCTAGTGAAAATATCATGATTTCCTAAAGTTGCAAAAGTCCCATATTTGGATTTTAAATTAGAAAATTCTACTGCCATATTATTATTTAAAAAAATCTTAAAATCACTATCAATAATATCACCAGCAATAATTATTAAATCAGGATTAAGTTTATTAATTTCAGTTACCATAGATTTTAATCTGTCATTCTTAACAATATTACCTAAGTGAATATCAGAAACCATAACTATATTTAAAGATTCTTTTTGGTTTAATTTTTCAATATTAATATCAAAAGATTTCACATAAGAATTTCTAGCATTATATGTACCAATTATAAGTATTGATATAAATATTAAAGTCATTAATATTGTTTCAATTATATGAACTTTATTGTTGAAAATTGATGATTTCTTTAATATAAAGTTTACTAGTCCTAAAATTGGAAATGTTAATAAGGAATACATTAATAAAATAAGCCAGTAAGAACCAATTAATGAAAAAAACGCTATTAAGTTGTATGGTAAATACTTATTCAATAGAGTAGAAAGTATATATGATGATGCCAAAGTCCAAAATATTATTCTAAATACAAGGGTAGGAATATTAAAAATATTATTAAAAGCTTTAAAAATTACCTTTCCAACATAATAATTTAGAATAAAATATATACTGAAAAATATGATAAAGTAAAGAATATATATCCCTTTCATATGTATCAACTCCAAAATGATTTTTTATAATTATATCATATTGGTAATTTTTACTGTAGTACTATAATATAGTATGATAAAATCAATTTATTAATATTACTAGGAGAGGATAAAAGTGTTTTTAAATAAAGAACAAACTTTAGTTGTAAATGAATTAGAAAAAAATATTTTACTTCTTGCTTCTGCTGGTACGGTTATCTTAACTAGTTAAATACTATAGAAAAAATATATAAATATAATATTAATAGATATATAAAGAAATAAGAATATAAGAGAGATAAGAAATAATATAGGAAAAGGTATAATATAGTGAATGAAGGGTATAACATTCACTATAGGATACCTTTTTTAGTTTATAAAAATACCCTATACAATAGATATTATTCTATTTATAATAATATAAAGGATAAAGGTAAATATAGGAAGATACAAAGGGGATACATGAATGGATAATAGAGTCAGAAGCATAGAAGAAAAGGTGTATGACATTAAGACCAAGAAGAAGATAGAAAGAAGCACCCTTGATGGACGAATAAGGAACAGTTTAGACATAAGAGATATTGTGCATAATAGACACGCATTATTAGGTGTGCTTGAGGAAGAAAGGTTCAAAAGTATAAAGGTTGAAACTAAAGATATGGCGAACAACAAAGCTATTACACATTATGTAGTTGATGAAGGACTACCAGTATTTCAAGTGAATGAATTCTTAGATACAAAGAATGAGTC
>JAEZAL010000018.1 GCA_023427705.1 Bacillota bacterium
ACATATTACTATAGATGGACAAGATATATGGTATAAGGTACATAAATTCACATTAAATAGTAGTATAGATAAAGAAAAGATTTTATGTGGTACGGCTGAAGAAATAAGCTTAGATAAGAATCTAAAATTTAAATTAGAAAGTAACCTTTTTAAGTGTTTGGATAAAAATAAAGATGAGGATGATTCTAAAAAGTATCTACATTCAGTTTTAGTAAGCTTGAAAAAAGTTCTAGGTTGAAAAAATATAGAAATTCTTTTGTATGATGAAAATAAAAAAGTATTTAATCCATATGTGAGTGAAAATAAAGATAATAGTATATTTAAAGATAATTTAGAGGTAGCTATAAATGAAGAGATAGAAAAAAGAATAATGTCTAATTGTATTAATTGTAGCAAGTATTGTCAAATATACTATAAAATAATTAAAATGCAAAAAGATAATGCAGAAGAAAAGTTGAAACTTAAGTATATAAAATTAGCTGATAAATTATTTGGATTAATATGTATAACATATGATAAAGATATTAGTGTTATCTCAAAAGATGATTCTTTTTTAGATGAAATTGTAAACAAAATAAGTATAATAGTAAAACAAATTGAGAATAAGGATGAAATAAAATCTATAATAAAGGAAAAAGATGAAATAGAATCTATTATTGAATTAGAATCTATAAAGACAGATTTTTTTGCTAATGTTTCTCATGAATTTAGAACACCAGTTAATGTAATAAATTCTATTGTACAGTTATTAAATACATATATTAAAGATGAAAATATTAATATTAATAATGATAAATATAGAGAATATTTAAGTATTTTAAAACAAAATTCATATAGGTTATTGAGGTTAGTAGATAACATTATAGATGTATCAAAAATAAATAATAATGTTCATAATTTGAAATTAGAAAATCATAATATTGTTAGTATAGTAGAAAATGTAGTTATGTCTACTGTAGAATATGCAAAAGATAAAAAACGTAATATAATTTTTGATACAGATGAAGAAGAGCTAGTATTAGCTTGTGATCAAAATAGGATTGAAAAGATTATTCTTAACTTAATATCTAATGCAATTAAATTCTCAAATATTAATACTGATATAGAAGTAAAAATAAATACACGATTAGACTTAAAAAAGGTATTTATATCTGTTAAAAATTATGGAAAAAAAATAAAAGAGTATGATAGAGAACGTATTTTTGGAAAGTTTACTCAAACAGATAATTTATTTGTTAGAAGGAATGAAGGAAGTGGAATAGGATTATTTTTAGTTAGAAAGCTTGTAGAAATGCATAATGGTAAAATATATGTAGATGATATAGATAATGCTACTCAGTTTACATTCCATTTACCAATAGAAATTATAGATGAACATATATATAATGAAATGAGTTATGATAAGGATATTTCAGAGAAGTGTAGTATAGAATTTTCTGATATATACTCATAATAAATAGAATTATTAATATATCCATATAGTTAGTTACATAATTAAATTTTACATTTTACATTTTTAATTAAGGAGCTGTTATGACAGCTCCTTTTTGTTATACTATTTAATTAATAAAAAAGATAAGAGTTTAATAAGCGCTTTAATACCATTTTTAGATAAATTTCATATAATATCTATGAAAAACTATCATAGGATGTGTAGAAATATGTCCATAATAAGTAACTTGCTTTATAGGACAATTATTAGTTGTGGAGGAATTGTAGAAAATAATTTTAACAAAGAAACTAAAAATTTTAAAAAAGTAAATGAGGATGTTTTATTTAATATTTTAAATAAAAATGCTTCTAGTTTAATAGGAGAGAGATTTAAGTTTAAGAATATAATTTCAGTAAATGACTTTAAAGAGAAATTACCATTAGTTGAATACTCTTATTATGATAAATATATTGAGAGGATGGCTAATGGTGAAAAAAATATACTAATAACTGATAAGGTTGAGTATTTTGGCCATACTTCAGGAACTACAGGTAAGCAAAAGTTAATACCTGTAACAAAGTCTAGTAGACTTAAGGCTGCAAAATATATGGCATTATTAATGACGAAATTTTCTTATAATAATTTTAAAGAAAACTTTAATTATGGTAGAGGATTACTGATAGCTGACACTGTTAAGAGTACTTATACTAAGGGAGGAATCCCTATTTGTTCAGCAACATCTGGTGGAATAAATGGTATGAAAAGTGTTTTGCCTTATTTATATACTTCACCCTATGAAGTTATGGGTGTTAAGGATAAGGAAGTAGCACTTTATTTGCATGTACTCTTTGGATTAAGAGAAAAGAAACTATTATATATATCTGGAGTGTTTATTTCAAGTATTCTAGATTTATTGAGAATCATGGAGAAAAATTCTGATAGCTTAGTAAAAGACATAAGAACAGGAAGATTAAGCAGAACATTAAATATTGATGAAGAAACTAGAAAAGCTATAAATAAATATTTATCACCTAATGCATCTAGAGCAGATGAATTAGAAATAGAATTTAAAAAAGGTTTTAAAGGAATTTGCAAAAGAATATGGCCAAACTTTCAATATATTGCTTCAGTTACAGGAGCAAACTTTTCAATTTATGATGACATGGTTAATTATTATTCAGGGAATGCACCTATATATTCACCTTGTTATGCAGCCACTGAAGGGATTATAGGTATAAATCCTTATGCAAATAATATGAGTTACGTTATAATACCAGATACTGTATTTTATGAATTTATAGAATCAGAAGAAATTAATAAAAAGAAACCTATAACAGTTTCAGCAGATCAGTTAGTAATAGGTAAATCTTATGAATTAGTTATAACTACTTATACTGGTCTTTACAGATATAGGCTAGGAGATGTTGTAAAGGTAGTAGGTTTTTATAATAATTCACCTGAAATAGAATTCTTATATAGAAGGAATCAAGTGTTAAATATGGTTTCAGAAAAAACAACAGAAGAACATTTAACAACTGCAATTAGTAATACAATCAATAAACTAAAACTCAATTTAATAGATTATACAGCCATTGCTGATAATTCAATAACCCCTGGCAGATATAAATTTTATTTTGAGATTAAAGGAAAAGCAACAAAAGAGTTAACAAAAAATATTGAAAAAACTTTAGATAAAGAACTTCAAGATTGTAACTTGGCATATAAAAGGTTTAGAGGAAAAAGAGGACTAGCAATGCCAAAAGTTATAATCGTAGAAGAGGGAACTTTTAATAAAGTAAAAGAATTTTTATTAAAAAAGGGAATTTCAAAAAATCAAATTAAGATACCAAGAGTAGTTACTACTAATAAAAAGATTTTAGATGTTATTGAAAATAATAAACTACATTATTAGAAATGAATTTAGAGTATATTAATAAGTCCACGGCAAAATTGTCGTGGATTTTTGATTTAATTAGTTAAGTTAATATTTAATATTTTTTAGATTAGTTGAATAAGATTATTAATAGAGTAATTATTGTAAATTAGGGGTGATATAGAATGTATGATGTTATTGTTATAGGAGCAGGATTGTCAGGACTTACAGCAGCAGCTTTATTAGCTAAACGAAATTTAAATGTTTGTGTTATAGAAACGCAATATAAACCAGGTGGCTCTTGTGGAATATTTAAAAGAGGAGACACTGTATTTGAACAAGGTTCATCTATGATATATGGGTTTAATGATAAAGGATTTAGTCCACATAGATTTGTTTTTAATGTTCTTGAAGAACCAATAGATATATTAAAGCATGATGAGCTTTATGCTATTAATTTTGATGGACATAGAATTATTTTTTATGAGGATATAGATAGATTTATTGAGTAATTAGTAAAGGTATTTCCAAAAGAAAGAGAAAACTTTAAAAGGTTTTATTCAGATTTGTCTAAGAGATATATAAAGATTATTGCAGAAGATCCTAAGTTTACCACACCAGATGCCATGAAAAAGGAATCAGGATTAAAATCCTTATTAAAACATCCAATTGAATATATACGTTTCTTAGGTTATATGAACAAAGATACAGAAAGTATATTGAAAAAGTATTTTAAAGATACTAAAGTATTTAATTTATTTGATAAGCTTACCTCTACATATTGTTATACAACTGTTAAAGAAACTCCAGCTATTCTTTCATCTATAATGTTTGTAGATAACCATTTTGGTGGGAGCTAT
>JAEZAL010000219.1 GCA_023427705.1 Bacillota bacterium
TTCTTCAATTGCTTCTATTATTTCTTTCTTAGTTATAGTATCCTCTGTTCCAGAATAGGGGAGAAATCTTTTAATTAATATATCACTTGCACTAGCTATAGTGTTTAAATCCTCAATTGTTTCTTCATTCATATTAATATACTTTAATTCTTTCATAAGTGCCTCTGAGCGAAAATAAAATCTATTACTATCTAAATTGTCTCCTGTGAGTAATATACTACCACTACTCAATACAATTTCTAGTGCATATAAATTACTTACTAATTCTTTTGTATCACTTATGAATTTTTCTTTTGATATAGGTTTTTCTAAAAGAAAGTAAATAGAATTTCGAGTATTGGAGGCTACTGAGAGAACTTTATCAGAATATTTGTTTAATCTGTTATTGTTGAATTGTAAGTATCCATAAATTAAAATTATAGAAATTATTATTAGAATTGAACATATAGCTAGTATTACCTTTTTATTCATTTAACCCTCCTTAATAAATAGTGTATATTTTTTTATTTAAAAATTAGGTTATGTTATATAATTATTTTAGTATTATTATTCATTTATATCAGTAGCCTTCTTTTCAAAATACATTTTACTAAAAAGAAAAATTAAATTTTGAGTAATTAATAAGAAAAATGCAATGCTGGGAAATTTCTTATTAATAAAATAATCCACCAAGTTCCAAATAAATAGGAATAGTACAGTATAAAAATATGCGTATCTAAAAGCCTTTGTTGTAATAAATAACTCCATTTTATCCATTTTTCTAAGCTTTTTCACGAAGAACACCTCCTATAAAGTAAAAAGTTCTTTATATTTATTATATACATATATTACCAATTAATTCTATAAAGTAAAAAGCTTTTTATATTCATTAGGTTAGCTTGCACCTGAATGGTTGAATTAAACATAGCCCAAAACTATAATCTAATAGATATTTCTCCAGAAATTATTCTTTCTACCTCATTATTTAGGGTTTTCACTAATAGCGATCCATCTTCTAATATATCTATTGGTGTTACTTTTCTTGTAGAATTCTTATATTCTAGATTAACTTCTTTATTCAGTATAAGGGAGTTATTTTTATATATTTTTAAAATATTACTCTTATTACCATTTATAAATTCAGTATAGGATTTATAAAAATTATCTAAGAATTTATTTAATATATCTTCTCTATTAAAAAGTTTTCCTGTTGAAATTAATAACGAGGTTGCTGTTTTTTGTAGTTCATTATTAAAATCAGTTAATTCTAAATTAATATTTATGCCTATGCCTATAACTATATATTTAACTTTATTATTAGAAATTTTTGATTCAGTTAGAATACCACATAATTTTTTTGAATTTAAATAAATATCATTTGGCCATTTTATTTTAGGATTTATTCCAAAATCTAAAAGGGTATTATATAAAGTTGTAGAAGTTAAAATTGTTAAGAAATTTATATCTTTTAAATCAATAGAAGGTTTTAATAGAATTGAAAACCAGAGTCCTTTTCCTTTAGGAGAACTCCAACTTCTTCCTTTTGTTCCTTTTCCATTAGTTTGAGCTTCACTTACTACTACAATATCTTTAGTGAATTCACTTTCACCTAACTTCTTACAATATATATTAGTAGAGTCTACAGTATCTAAATAAATAAAATTTATATGTTTATATTTATTTATTAATTTATCAATCATTATATTTACCACCATAGTTCAAATTTGAATTATTTATATAGAATGTAAAAGTTAACAAGAATAGTTAATCATATTTATATTTTAACCCTACTGGT
The DNA here is from genome assembly GCA_023427705.1 of Bacillota bacterium. Taxonomy (GTDB): domain Bacteria; phylum Bacillota; class Clostridia; order Clostridiales; family Clostridiaceae; genus Clostridium. The sequence continues at coordinate 1,775 of JAEZAL010000219.1, forward strand.
AAATTTTATCTATCATATGAGGGGATTTAAATTATATATTATATAAGTTATAATAAATTGATAACAAGTTTAATTATAGTATTTTAATTGTAATAAGGGGGTATTTAAGTGAAAAGAAGTGATTATATTTCTTGGGATGAATATTTTATGGGTGTTGCTATTTTAGCAGGTATGAGAAGTAAGGATCCAAGTACTCAAGTTGGGGCTTGTATAGTAGATAATGATAATAAGATATTAAGTCAAGGTTATAATGGATTGCCAAGAGGATGTTCAGATGATGAATTTCCTTGGAATAGAGAAGGAAATATGCTTGAAACCAAATATCCTTATGTAGTTCATGCTGAATTAAATGCAATATTAAACAGTAGAGGAAGTAATTTAGTAGGTTCAAAGATATATGTTGCTTTATTTCCATGTAATGAATGTGCAAAAGCAATAATCCAATCAGGAATTAAGGAAGTAGTTTATCTATCAGATAAATATTCTGATACAGATATGGTAAAAGCATCAAAGAGAATGTTTAACGCAGCTGGAGTTAAGATGACTAAATTGGAACCTAAAAATAAGAAAATAGATATATCCTTTGATATAAATAAAATATAAATATATTATGGAAGCAAAATGCTTCCTTTTTGTATATATATATTATTGGTTATATTATAAAAAATAAATTATAAAAATGTTGACAAATACCATTTAAAGGAATAGAATGGAAAAGAATAGAAAATAAAGTGAAAAGGAGGTAGGAAAGATGTTAAAAATGACTATAGACTCAAATCAATCTAAAAATAATAAAATTATAAATAAAATTAATAATCCTATCTCAATGTGTAAATTTATATTATAAAGTTTATGCAACTTTACTTTAAATGTATTATTTTTGTTTTAAAAAATTAATTTATAGAAAAGTAATTTAGGCCAGGGTTATTAACCATGGTTTTTTTTGTTTATCTAAAATGGGGATAATAGAAGGCTATGGGGTTTCATAGCCTTTTTATTTTTGGAAGGATGATGGAGATGTTTAAAAATTAACTAAAAAATTAGCAATAATATTATTCTTAAGCAAAAGGGGGAATTTAAATGACTAGAGTACTAAAATATGTTTCAAAACATAAAGCTTTATTATTTTTTGGAACATTTTCAATGATTTCAGTAATAGGAATTGATTTAATATCACCTTATTTACAACAATTATTTATTGATAATGGAATTGGAGAAGGAAACTATAGCTTAATTCAAAAAATCTTAGTAGCCCTTCTTATTATAACTTTATTAAAGTCTATTCTTGGATATGGAAAAGAATATCTTTACGATCTTTTAGGTGTTGAAGTTCATGAAGATATAAAGAAAGATCTTTTTAATCATATTCAAAAATTAGAGTTTAAGTATTTTGATGATATGAACACTGGAGAGCTTATGTCTAGAATTGGAGAGGATGTTGAGAATATTTGGCAAACCCTTGGATTTGGACTTAGACTTTTTATTGAAAATATAATTTACTTTGTTGTTTCAACAATTATTTTATTTATGTTAAATGCAAAACTTGCTTTAGCTTGCTTTGTAATTATGATTCCTATTGGATTTATTGGTATTAAACTTGAGAAGAAGTTTGGAAAAGCATATGAAGATTTAAGTGATCAAACAGCTAAAATAACAACTACAGCACAAGAAAATATTGCTGGAGTTAGATTAGTTAAAGCATTTTCAAGAGAAAAACATGAAATTAGTAAGTTCTTAAAAATGAATAGGAAGTTTTATGATTTAAGTATGGTTCAAGGTAAGATAATTGGAGATTACTTCCCACCAATTGAATTCTTAACTAATATTTCTCTAGTAGTTATGATAGTTTTTGGTGGTTATTTAGTTATGAATGAAAATATAACCATTGGAGTTTTAGTAGCCTTTAGTGGTTACATTTGGAATCTTATTTGGCCAATGAGAATGCTTGGAGAATTACTTGATTTACTTTCAAGAAATACAGCTTCAGCTAAGAAGATATTTGAAATTATGGACAAGGAACCAGAAAATTTAAGTAAAGAAGGTTCTTATGAAAGTAAGGAAGTTAAGGGCAAAATAAAAATTAATAATGTTAGCTTTAAATATAAAGATGAATATGTTTTAAAAAATATTAATTTAGATATTAAAGCAGGCAGTACTGTTGCTATTATGGGAACAACAGGATCAGGGAAGTCTACTTTAATTAATTTAATTGGTAAGTATTACAATGCAACAGATGGAAGTATTGAAATAGATGACGTTAATATTAATGATTACAATTTAAAATTCTTAAGAGAAAATATGTCAATAGTTCCACAAGATACCTTCCTTTTCTCTGATACAATATTAAACAATATAAAGTTTAGTAATGATAGTGCTTCTATAGAGGAAGTGAGAGAAGCAGCAAGACTTGCTTGTGCTTTAGAATTTATAGATGAATTAGAAGAAGGATTAAATACTGAAATTGGTGAAAGAGGTATGGGACTTTCAGGTGGTCAAAAACAAAGACTTTCTATTACTAGAGCCTTAGTTAGAAAATCTAAGATATTAATATTAGATGATTCAACTTCAGCTTTAGATATGGAAACTGAATATAGTCTTTTAAAGAATTTATCAGAAAGAAAAAATACAAGTACAACCTTCATTATAGCTCATAGAATTTCAGCTGTTAAAAATGCAGACCTTATTCTTTATTTAGAAGACGGTGAAATAAAAGAAATGGGCACTCATGAAGAATTATTAGGGGTTAAGGGAAAATACTTTGATATTTATTGTAATCAATTCAAGGACTTTAACCTTTTAGAAGAGGAGGTTATATAGATGGAGAAAAATGCAATTAGAAAAGACGAAGAAGTTATAAGACGTAGCAAAACAGAGATAGTTATAAAGCTTCTAAAGTATTTAAAGCCTTATAAATTTGAAGCAGTTATTGTCACTATCCTTATGATTTTGGTTATGTTAGCAGGTATTGTAAATCCTTTTTTATTAGGAATTGCAATTGATGATTATGTTGTAAATAAGAACGTTAATGGATTAATCTATATCGGAATAGTTTTAGTTGTAATAAATATAATTTCATGGATTTTATCAAAAATTAGATGGACAATGATAACTTCAGTAACAAATAACATTTTGGTCAATATAAGACATGAATTATATAAACACATTCAATATTTATCTTTTGATTTCTTTGATGGAAGACCTGTAGGAAAAATTCTTGCAAGGGTAGTTGGAGATGTTAACTCTTTGAAGAATTTATTTTCTCAAAGTATTCAATCCTTTATTCCACAAATTTTAAATCTTATTTGTGTAACTATAATAATGTTTATCCTTAATGTTAAACTTGCATTAGCTTGTTTAGCGCTTCTACCAATTTTAACTGGAGCCATGTTTGCAATTGAGATTATATCAAGAAGAAGATGGGAAATTTATAGAAATAAGAGATCAAACTTAAATGGATTTACTCATGAAGATTTCTCAGGAATTAAGGTAGTAAAAGGCTTTGCAAAAGAAAAGGAAACAGAAAAAAACTTTAAAGAGATGGTTAAGGAACAAAGTAATACCTTTATTTCAGCTGTAAAAATAAATGATTTTTTCTGGCCGATAGTTGAATTATCTTGGGGAATTGGAAATGTTGTTGTGTTTTTTATTGGATATAAACTAATTATGAGTGGAGAAATAAAAATAGGGACATTAATTGCTTTCACAATGTATGTAGGAATGTTCTGGAGACCTATAATGAATCTTACTTCATTTTATAACAATTTAATTACAAACTTTTCAGCAGCAGATAGAATTTTTGATATTTTAGATATAAAACCAATAATTAAGAATTTAAAAGGTGCAAAAGATATAGGTAAAATCAATGGCGTAGTTGAATTTAAAAATGTTCATTTTGCATATGATAAAGATGTTGAAGTTCTTAGTAATGTTAGTTTTAAGGTTAATAAAGGAGAAAAAATTGCTTTAGTTGGAGCAACTGGAGCTGGGAAAAGCACTATAGTTTCATTAATACGTAGATTCTATGATCCAACTAAGGGTGAAGTTTTAATTGATGGTAAGGATATAAAGAAAGTTAATTTAGAATCCTTAAGAAGTCAAATGGGAATAATGCTTCAAGATACATTCTTATTTTCATCAACAATTATGGAAAATATAAGATATGGTAGATTAGATGCTACTGATGAGGAAGTAATAGAAGCGGCTAAAATAGTTAGAGCAGATGACTTTATCAAGGAATTTAATGATGGGTACTACACAAACTTAAATGAACAAGGGAATGGGCTATCAGTTGGGCAAAAGCAGCTTATATACTTTGCTAGAGTATTACTGTCAAATCCAAGAATATTAATCTTAGATGAAGCAACAGCAA
>JAEZAL010000244.1 GCA_023427705.1 Bacillota bacterium
ATCAACGCCTGTATAATAATGCGTTAATATCTCTTTATAGGTTGCTCCATTCTTAGCCATAACATTAGCACCCCATTGACTCATGCCCACTCCATGACCATATCCTTTACATTTAAATACTATTTCATTTTCATCTATACTATATTCAAAATTAGTTGAACTTAATCCTAATGATAATCTAAAATTCGAACCCTTTATTTTGGATTTTCCAACTCTTATTTCTTTAATTCCTCCAGCCTCACTTCTACTTAGTATTTCAATATTAGATTCTAAACTTTCAGCAGTGATACTTGCTTCAGGATATTCCTCATTAACTTTACTGATAAAATCATTTATACTAAATGGAAATTCACTTTCAAACTTAGGTGCTATTTCCTCCCCTTTACTTTCTGTAGAAACCAAATATGGAACTGAACTAGAAAATACATCTACAGCATTTTCTGTCATTCCAGAACTTGTTGAGAAAAATTGAGGATATAAAACTAATTCATTATTATATGTTAATACCATTCCTTTAGTACTATCTACAGCCTTAGAAATTTTCTCCCAATTTTCATTAGCATTACTTTCCCATGAATCTAATCTACTTTTTTTATTTATATATACTTGGCAGTGGGTTGTATCGCATACATCAGCTCCGTTTGCTATATTGCAAGGCCTAAGTCTCTTTGAAGCAATATATGTTCTTGCTGCAACTGATTGTGCTTTTAAAGCCTCATCACTAAAACTTGCTGGCATTTCTCCTGAAACAACACTTTTCACATATTCTTCTATTGAAAGTTCTTCTATTCTATTTTCTTTTGTAATATTTACTCTAATAACTTCACTACCATCTAATATTATATTTTTATTTTCATCAGTACTTGATGAAATATTTTCATCATAGTTTGCTTTTACTGGCATAGATTTAATTATTAATATTGGTGAAACAATCATAAGTATTAATATAACAGTACTAAATACCACAATAGATGTAATATCTCTTTTCATCATTATTCCTCCTTTTCAGTAACACAATTAAATATATGTTTTAAATAAGAAAATATACTCTAATTTACATTATTTATATTAAGGCTTGCCTTAAACTTACTTCCTTAAAATTTATTTGAAAATATTATTGATAAAACAATAAGGAGTTATCCTAAGACAACTCCTTAGTAAAAATATAAAATTAATACTTATAGTCTATTAAGAAAGACTATAAGATCCTTATATAACTTTATATTTTTTCTTCTTACTTTTATTTATTCAATACTGAAAATGATATATCTATATAAAATTAAATCATTTTTCAACCCTATAAATATTTGCACCTAACCCTCTAAACTTTTCTTCTATATTTACATATCCTCTGTCTATATGATATAATTCGCTAATTTCAGTTCTTCCTTGAGCTACTAAACCTGCTAATATCATAGCAGCACCTGCTCTTAAATCTGTTGCCTTAACATCACAACCTGTTAATGTTCCAACACCTTCTATTATAGCTGTTCTTCCATCTATTTTAATATTGGCTCCCATTCTTACCAATTCAGCAACATGCATAAATCTGTTTTCAAAAACAGTTTCAGTAATTATACTTGATCCTTTTGTAACTGATAATAAAGTCATCATTTGTGCTTGCATATCAGTTGGAAATCCTGGATATGGTAATGTCTTTATATCTACTGGTGTTTTAACACCAGTTCCATCTACTAAAATAGTATCTTCTTTTATATTTTTAAATAGTACTCCACATTCCTTTAACTTCTCTATAGTAGGCCTTAAATGATCTTCATTAGCACCATTTATAGTAATTTTACTATTAGTTATAGCTGCTGCTACCATAAATGTTCCTGCTTCAACTCTATCATAAATTGGTTTATAGGTTATACCCTTTAATGATTCTACACCTTCAATTGTTATTTTACCAATTCCGGCGCCTTCAATCTTTGCTCCCATTGAGTTCAAGAAATTTGCTAAATCCCAAATTTCTGGTTCTTCTGCAGCGTTTTCTATAATAGTTGTACCCTCTGCTAAAACAGCAGCCATTAATATATTTTCTGTTGCTCCAACTGATGGAAAATCTAAATATATTCTATTTCCCTTTAATTTTTTTGCCTTAGCCTCAACATATCCATGCTCCATATCTATTTCTGCACCTAAAAGACGAAAGCCTTTTAAATGCAAATCTATAGGTCTACTACCTATGTTACATCCACCAGGCATTGATATTCTGCATTTACCGAATCTTGAAAGCATTGGTCCCATAATTAAAAAAGATGCTCTCATCTTTCTAATTAATTCACTGTTCATATTGGTATTTTCTAAATTGGCTGTATTTATTTTAAGGTCACCATTTACATTACTTTCAATATTACAATCCATGCCTGATAATAAATCAGTTAATACTACTACATCTTCTAACATAGGTGCATTTTTTATAACTATGTCATTTGGACTTAAAATACTTGCAACTATTATAGGTAAAACAGAATTTTTAGCTAAACTAACATTCACTTCACCCCTTAGTTTATTACCACCTTCAACTATAATTTTTTCCATATTAT
>JAEZAL010000255.1 GCA_023427705.1 Bacillota bacterium
GATATGGGATTACTGGAGTATTTAAGAGATATAGCCAATTTAACTTCTGTAAAAAACGGTTGTGCCGAAGGTGCATGTGGAGCATGTATGGTACTTATTGATGGTGTAGCACAAAGAGCATGTCTCCCAAAATTAAGTAAGTTAGAAAATAAAGAAGTAATAACAGTAGAAGGCATCAGTGAAAGAGAAAGAGATGTTTTTGCATATTCCTTTGGTAAATGCGGAGCTGTTCAATGTGGCTTTTGTATTCCAGGTATGGTTATAAGTGCAAAAGGCCTTTTAGATAATAATTTAAATCCAACAGAAGAAGAAATTAAAAATGCTCTAAGAGGAAATATATGTAGATGCACAGGATATGTAAAAATAATTAGCGCAATAATGTTAGTAGCCGAACTTTTAAGAAATAATGAAGAAGTTCCAAAAGTATATTGTAAGGGTTTAGTTGGAGAAAACTTACCAAGGATAGACGCTGAAATAAAAACACTAGGCATAGGTAAGTATGCAGATGATTTGAATTTTGAGGGAATGCTATATGGTTCAGCTTTAAGAACAAAGTATCCTAGAGCTTTAATAAAAGGAATAGATACAACAAAAGCAAAGGAACTTGAAGGCGTATATGCTGTATTAACAGCTAAAGATATCCCTGGAGATAGATATATAGGGCTTTTAGTTCAAGATTGGCCTGCTTTAATAGATATTGGCGAAACAACAAGATATTTAGGTGATGCAATAGCTTTAGTAGCAGCAAAAGATAAGAAAACTTTAAAGGAAGCATTAAGTTTAATAGAAGTAGATTATGAAGAGCTTTCGCCATTAACAAATCCAGAAGAGGCAATGAAGGAAGGTGCTCCTAATATCCATCCAAATGGAAATATATTAAGCAGACAAGCTCTAAAAAGAGGAAATGCTGAAGAAGCTATAAAAAATTCCAAGTTTGTAGTAACTGAAAAATATAGTACTCCTGCAACAGAACATGCATTTTTAGAACCTGAATCTGCAGTTGCAAATTATGAAAATGAAATCTTAACAGTTTATACTGGTGGACAAGGTATATATGATGAATTAAGAGAAATAGGAAAGTTATTAAATTTAGATCCAAGTAAGCTTAGAATTAAAAGTATGCTAGTTGGTGGGGGTTTTGGTGGTAAAGAAGATATGAGTGTTCAGCACCATGCGGCTTTATTAACATATCACACTAAGAGGCCTGTTAAGGTAGTCTTAAGTAGAAAAGAAAGTATTATAATTCATCCTAAGAGACATGCAATGGAAATGGAATTTACAACTGCTTGTGATGAAAATGGAATTTTAACTGGGATGAAAGCAAGAATAATTTCTGATACAGGTGCTTATGCATCACTAGGTGGCCCTGTATTACAAAGAGCTTGCACTCATGCAGCAGGCCCATATAATTATCAAAATGTTGAGATAGAAGGGATTGCTGTATATACTAATAATCCTCCAGCAGGAGCATTTAGAGGCTTTGGAGTAACTCAATCAGCATTTGCAAATGAAAGTAACATAAATAAACTTGCAGAGCTTGTTGGGATATCACCATGGGAGTTTAGATATAGAAATGCAATTAGACCAGGACAAGTATTACCTAATGGTCAAATTGCAGATGAAGGAACAGCATTAGTAGAAACATTGGAAGCAGTTAAAGATGCTTTTGATAATAATAAGCATGTTGGTATTGCTTGTGCATTTAAAAATGCTGGATTAGGAGTTGGAATACCTGATACTGGTAGATGTAGAATAGTAATTAAGAATGGAAAAGCTATTATAAGAACTTCTGCTGCTTGTATTGGACAAGGTGTAGGTACAATAGCAACTCAAATAGTTTGTGAAACTACTGAATTAACTCCTGAGTTTGTATATTTTGACAGTCCAGATACATTTACAACTCCAAATTCAGGGACAACAACAGCATCAAGGCAAACTGTATTTACAGGAGAGGCTACAAGATTGGCAGCACTAAAATTAAAGGAAGCTCTTAGTGAAAAGTCATTAAAAGAACTAGAGGGTAAAGAATTCTTTGCAGAATTCTGTCCACCAACAGATCCAATGGGAAGTCCTAAGGAAAACCCAGTTAGTCACGTTGCTTATGGATATGCAACTCAAGTAGTTGTTTTAGATGATAATGGAAAAGTGATTAAAGTTGTTGCAGCTCATGATGTTGGACGTGCAATAAATCCACCATCAGTAGAAGGGCAAATTGAAGGCGGAGTAGTAATGGGACTTGGTTATGCATTAACGGAAGATTATCCGTTGAAAAACAGTGTTCCTCTTGCTAAATTCGGAACTTTAGGATTATTTAGATCTACAGCTATACCAGAGATTGAATCAATTATAATAGAAAATAATAAAGAAGAAGTAGCTTATGGAGCTAAAGGAGTAGGTGAAATAGTAGTTGTTCCAATAGCACCAGCAATGCAAGGAGCGTACTATAAGCTTGATGGAGAGTTTAGAACTAAACTTCCGCTTGAAAATACATTCTATAGAAAAGCTAAAAAATAATAAAAAATAGCTATAACTTAAAGGTTATAGCTATTTTTTTATTCTTAATATTACTATTATTTTTAAATATAAGTTAAATTATATTATAAAAAAACTAAAAAAATAAAAAAGTGTTGAGAAAAGTAGGTAGATATGGTATATTTTATCGAGAAATATTGTATAAAATTAATTTATATAATGTGAAAGTGAAGGAGGTAAACTATGAACAGAAGAAAAATTTCTGCTATGTTAGCAGTTGCATTAATAACAAGTCAAACACAAACTATAACATTTGCAGAAACTGTTAGTAATAATGCTATAGTAGAAATAGTAAATGAAGTTAATATTGATAATATAGATGAAAGTAATTCAGATATAACTTCAGATGAAATAAAAGATGATGAAGATATTGAAAATATCGAAGAGCTAGATATTGAAAGTAACGAAAGTATTGAAAGTACTGAAGAGTCAAATGATACTATTAGCAATGATTATTTAAATAAATCAGATAATGAAAAACAAAATCAAGTTCAAAGTAAAATTGTAGGTAAATTAGAATTAGATATAAATTTTTCTACCCCAATAAAGGTTACAAATGCTGATAAAACAAACATAAGTGTTAAATTAGTTAAAGATGATGAAAATTATACTATTAATTTAGGTTCAGATATTAGTAAAGGAAATATAGAAGGTACAGATATATCTTATTCTTTAGAAGCTTTAGATTATGCTAGAGCACAATTGTCTGAAAATGCAACTGATATAGACTTTTATCATCTGACTTTTGAAAATCTTGATTTAGGCACATATTCATTAGAAATATCAGGAGCTGGATATAAAACTGTATCTATACCTGATATTGAAATTCAAAATGTATCAAAGAGAGTTCTATTAGGAACAGCTGATAATAAAATTGTATTAGATGATAAGGGTACAGAAGATAAAGCTGATGATATTATAGAAGAATATGTAGGATCATTTTTATCTGGTGATGTAAATGGTGATGGTGATGTTAATAAAGTAGATTATGATGAAATAAAATCTAAAATAACATCTGGAAGTAATGAAGAAAACTATGATTTAAATAGGGATGGAAAAGTAGATATTACAGATTTAGCATATGTTCATAGTAACATAGATAAAGCTCTAAAAGAGGCTGTAATAATAGATACAGATATAATAATAAATCCTAGTGCAGTTAATATTGAAACAATGCAAGGAACTTTACTTGAAGATGGATCAAATATTAAAGACATCTTACAAGATAATGGTAAGAGTGTAAGCCTAAAAAATGATCAGGATGTAGAAATAAGTGAAGAAAATCCTATTTCAGTTAATATAGATTTAACTGGTAATTCTGCTGTGGAAAATAAGGTTGAGCAAATAGTTATAAAAGCACCTAGTGAAAATGCACCAACATCTGGTAGTATTGTGATTGGAGATGAAGTATTTAACTTTAATGAAAATAATATAGTAAATGCATCACCTTCAGCTCGTACATCAGAAGAAGCTATAGTTATAAATTTAGGAAAGCAAGTAGCGGTAAGTGAAGTAAAGATAAATATTACTGGAAGCAGAGGGAATAAGAATTTAACAGAAATAGCTAAAGTAGAATTCTTAAATAATGTTTATACAGAAATTCCTAAGCCTAAGATGAATATACCAGTTATAAATAGCTTTACTAGTACAACACAAGTTGGACAAGAGTCTATGACTATAGGATGGGATCATGAAAATAACGTAACTGGATATGAAGTAAAAGTTGAAAATTTAAGCAATAATTCAGTTAGTACATATAAAACTAGTGATAATTCTTTAAGAATAGAAAAAGTAGATGGATATGGTATATATAGAATTAGTATTCAATCACTAGCAGGAGAATGGAAAAGTGGATATAAGGATGAACAAGAAGGATATAGTATAGCTCAAATAGGTGATACTAACTTAACAAATAATTCAAATGATAAAGATGGTAAGCCAGATAATGTTGATTCAAATTATAATCCTATGGCTTGGGATTCAATTACAGGAAATTTAACTGAGAGTGCAAGCGGTGAAAATGGAAATAGTTTTGGTAAAGATTCTATAATAGAAGTTCAAGTTATTCCAGAAACAGCACCAGAAGGTCCAGAAGGTATTACTGTAAAAGGTGGATATAAACAACTTACAGTATCATGGAAATCTCATAAGAAAGCTAAGGATTATGATTTATATTATAGAGAAGCTGGTACTAAGGCGTGGATTAAAGCAAATGACCCAGATTCTTCATATATAGATAGTGAAAATGATGATATTCCAACAGGAGTTTCTAATTTAAATCCAGAACAAAAAACAGATTCAAATGAATTAATAAGAGCTACATCTTATACAATAACTGGTTTAAAAGATACTACTAGTTATGAATTAATGCTGACAGCTACTAATCATCATGGAACAGGTGGATTATCACAAAAATATATAGGAACAACAACTAAATTAATACCACCAGTAACTACTAATTATAATCTTATAAATAGTCCAAAGGATATTACAAATCATATAGAAAAAGTAGAGTATAAAGGAAATATTAATGAAAACTACACTATAGATAATGATTTAGCTGTTACCGATAATGATTATACTACAGCTTGGACTTGGAATAATTGGGATACTTCTCATTATAGTAAAAATGGTCCAATAGTAACTTTTGATGAAGAATATACTATTGATACTATAAAGGTAATTACAAGATTAGATATTGAATCACAACCATATATGGGGAATATAGGATATATTAATGAAGAAACAGGTCAGTGGGAATATAGAGATGCAAGGGTAAGTAATAGTGGAAAGGTTACTACATTAAAATTATCAGAGCCAATAAAAGCTAAAACTATACAACCAAATATATCTGTTTATCCTTCAGTAGGTTCAGGAAAAGTAAGTATTTCTGATATAAAATTCTATAAATACGATAGTTTACAAAATGATGTAGATGGATTATTTGCAGATGATTTAAAATTATCATTAAATGATGATGTAACTTATGAAATAGTAGAAGAACTTACAAATAGAGCTAAGACAATAGATTCGATAAATCTTGAATATCATGAAAATCAAACTGAAATATTAAATGATTTAAAAAGAGCTGAAGATTTATTAAATGATGTTGCACTAAATGATAAAATAATAACTTTAGATTCAAGTATACATAATGTAGCTCCTCAAAATACTATAGGACAGTCTAATAATTATCAATCTCTTGGTGTTGCTGTAAAACCAGGGGATAAGGTTAATATTTATATAGGTAGTAATAGAAAAGACACTAAATTTAATTTAGTATTAACTCAATTTAATGCTGAAAGTGGTACTGCTTATAAGATAATACAAGAATTAACTGTAGGAAAGAATGAAGTAGAAATACCTGAAACAGGTTTCGATATGAACTATGAGAAAGGTGGAAATCTATTCATAAGTCTTAAGAGTGGATTTGCAGAATCAAATGAATTTAGAGTAAGAGTAAGTGGTGGTACAGCTATACCTCATTTAAATGTAAATAATATTATTGATGATGTATCTAAAGAAAATGAAGTTAAAGAATTAATAAGAACTTATATTAGAGAGTTAAAGAGTTATGTAAATTCATTGCCAAATAGATATCCAGAAAGCGCTAGTGTAATAGATAATACAAATAATATATATACTTATGATCCTCAAGCTTCTATATTAAATGCTACTGAAATAGAAGGAGAAAGAATTACTCTTAGTTTAGCAGCTGATCAAGTTCTAAGTGGAATACAAAATGGATTATCAGGAGATGAAAATGCTGAGGTAAATAGGTTGTACAACTCATTACTTGCATGGGAGCAAATAATGAAAGTTTCTTATACACAACAAGGTTTACTTGAAGAGGCAATAGACTTTGATAATGATGGAAAAATAACAAATACAGCTTTAGATGTCCTTAATGGAAAGAGTGAAACTCAATATTATAATGAAAATAGAGCGCCTAAGAATCGTATGAATATTAAATATCAAAGAATGTTTACTGGTGCATTTATGTATGCATCATCACATCACGTGGGTATAGGATATGGTTCTATAGCTGGATGTATGACAGGAGTACCATTTAATTTTGATTCAGCTGGTAATTTAACTAACGCTGAAGAAGGTCAATTATTCGGATGGGGTATTGCTCATGAAATAGGACACGTGCATGATATTAAAGGGTTAACTTATGCAGAAACAACTAATAATATTTTAGCTCTTATAACTCAAACATTTAATGATATAAATGAATCAAGAATAGAAAGTTCTGATGGATATGTAAAAGTATATGATAAGGTAACTTCTAATAGTAAAGGATTGGCTAGTGATGGACTTACTAGACTTGCAATGTTCTGGCAATTACATTTAGCATATGACAATGATTATACTTATAAAATGTTAGATATTAACACAGACAATAATTTAGAAAATGATACTTTTTATGCTAAATTATATAGAGCTACTAGAATAAATGGTGTAGCACCTTCAGAAGCTGGATATGATTCTACTGCACAAACATTTGTCATGAGAGCTTCAGATGCTGCAGGAAAAGATTTAAGAGATTTCTTTGAAAAATGGGGAATAGTTGCTAGTCCTAAAACTAATGAATATTTAAATTCAAAAAATTATCCAAAAGAAACTAGAGCTATTTACTACTTAAATGATGAAACAAGAAGACTTCAATTAGAAGCTGGAACTAATACTAGC